>NZ_JBSGBN010000063.1:0-53797 GCF_053601275.1 Streptomyces sp. NPDC004752
GGCGTTGACTTTTGGCACGCTGTTGAGTTCTCAAGGAACGGACGCTTCCTTCGTACTCACCCTCTCGGGCTTTCCTCCGGGCGCTTCCCTTCGGTGTTTCCGACTCTATCAGATCCTTTCGGAGCCTGATTCCCCGTCAGAAGGGGTTGCCTTCCCGGCTGTTGGGCCGTTCCGACGTCCCAAACCTTAGCGGATCTTCTCGGCGATTCCCAATCGGGCCGTTCGGTCCGAGCGGACGCCACCGAATCCCGGGAAACGAATCGATTTGAATTCGGGTACGCCGAAATCGACCCGTTCGGGAGATCGTGCTGATGGTTTGGGTGCCGCTGCTGCGGCGGAGGTGCTGTCGCAAGACCGTTACGGCCCCGTGGCAACCCGAAGAACCTTACGGGGCGGTCAGGGGGCTGTCAACACTCCCCTGTCAAGATCTTTTAATCCAGGTCGCTGAGGCGTCCGCCGGCGTCCGGCTGGGCGTGCTCCACCCTGCGCAGGAGGCGGGTCAGCACCTCGCCCAGCACGCCTCGCTCCTGCGTCGACAGATCCTGGAGCAGATCCTCTTCGAAGACCGAGGCGAGGCGCATGGCCTCCAACCACTTCTCGCGGCCCTCGGGGGTCACCTCCACGATCACCCGGACGCGGTTCTGCTCGTCCCGCTCCCGGGTGACGAGCCCCTCCGTCACCATCCGGTCGATGCGGTGGGTCATCGCCGCCGGCGTCAGACCGAGTCGCTTGGCAAGGTCTCCGGGACCCATCCGGTAGGGGGCGCCGGAGAGGACGAGGGCCTTGAGGACCTCCCACTCCGCGTTGCTGATGCCGAGGGCGGCGGTCTGGCGGCCGTAGGCGACGTTCATCCGGCGGTTCAGGCGGGACAGCGCCGAGACGACCTTCTCGACCTGGGGGTCGAGGTCCTGGAACTCGCGCTGGTAGGCGGCGATCTGCTCTTCGAGGCTCGGCTCGCTGCCGACGGCCGCGCTGGTGGTGTCGGGGGTGTCGGGGGTGTCGCCCATGGTTCGCAGTATCGCACGGAGGCACTTGGCCCTGAAGTCCTTCGATGTGTATTCTTTAGCTTTGAAATTTACCTTCGAAGTCTTTGGTTCTAACGGCCGGATGCTTCGTACTGATCGACTTCTACGACTTGAGAGAGGTGAACGTGACCAGGGCGATGGGCGCGGCGATGCGCCGGATCCACGTGGGCAACGCACTCAGCATGTTCGGGCTGGGCTTCACCGTCCCCTATCTGTACGTCTATGTGGCGCAGGTGCGGGGGCTTGGTGCCGTGACGGCGGGGATGGTTCTCGCCGTCTTCGCCGTGGCCGCGCTGATAGTGCTGCCGTTCGCCGGTCGGGCGATGGTGCGGCGCGGTCCGCTGCCGGTTCTGCTCGCCGCCCTGGTCACGGCCGCTCTGGGGGCGCTGAGCCTGGGGCTCGCGGCGAACGCGGCGGCCGTGCTGGTCGCCGCCACGGCGCTCGGCGCCGGGCAGGCCGTGATGCAGCCGGCGCTGGCGACGATGATCGTGGACTGCTCGACGGCCGAGACGCGGTCACGGGCGTTCGCGACGCAGTTCTTCCTGCAGAACCTGGGGCTCGGTGTCGGCGGTCTCATCGGGGGTCATCTCGTCGACACCACGCGCGTGTCGTCCTTCACGCTGCTGTTCGCGATCGAGGCGGCGATGTTCCTGCTCCTGGTCGTGGTGCTGTCGACGGTCCGGATGCCGCACTCGCCGGCGGTCGGCGGCGCGCCGGAGGCGTCGGCGCTGGGCAGTTGGAAGCAGTTGCTGGGGAACCGGGCGATGGTGCAGCTGTGTGTGCTGGGCTTCGTGCTGTTCTTCGCCTGCTACGGGCAGTTCGAGTCGGGGCTGAGCGCCTACGGGGTGGAGGCCGCCGGGATCTCGACGTCCGCGATGGGTACGGCGCTGGCCGCGAACACCGCGATGATCGTGGTGGCGCAGTTCGCCGTGCTGAAGTTCGTGGAGCGGAGCAGGCGATCCCGGGTGATCGCCGCCGTGGGTCTGATCTGGGCCGTGGCGTGGTTCGCGGCCGGGTACGCGGGACTGGGGCACGGCAGCCAGGAGATGGCCACGGCCGCGTTCGTGTCGGCGTACGCCCTGTTCGGGCTGGGTGAGGCGATGCTGTCGCCGACCGTCGCCCCGCTGGTGGCCGATCTCGCGCCGGAGGGGATGGCCGGGCAGTACAACTCGGCCTTCGCCCTGGTGAAGCAGCTCGCGCTGGCGATCGGGCCGGCGGTGGGCGGGCCCATGGGGGCCGCGCTGCATGCGCCGTACATCGTGGTCTTCCTGCTGTTCTCGCTGGGGATCACGGTGCTCGCGGTGCGGCTCGGGCGGGGGCTCACGGAGGCGCAGGACCGGCCGTGGCTCGCCGCGCGGAGCCGGGTGGTGGCCCGGGGCGCCGCTCCGCACGGGTCGGCGCAGTCCAGCCCGTCGGGCGTCTGAGCCTCTGTGGCCGCCGGGGGGCGGCGGCCACGGGGGGTCAGGGACGTGGCCGGTTCAGGGGCGTGGGAGTACGAACTCGCACCAGACCGCCTTTCCGCCGCCCGGAGTTCTGCGTGCCCCCCAGGTGGAGGCGATCGTCGCCACGATGGCGATGCCCCGGCCCGACTCGTCCCCCGGTTCCGCGCGGCGGCGCCTGGGGAGATGGTCGTCGCCGTCCGTGACCTCCACGGTGAGTCGGCGGTCGGTGCGACGCAGCCGTAGGCGCATGGGCGGGGTGCCGTGCTGGAGGGAGTTGGCGACCAGTTCGCTGGCCGCCAGGACGCCCAGGTCGTGGAGGTCGGCGGGGAAGCGCCAGCTCGTGAGGACACCGGAGGCGAAGGCACGCGCGCGTGGTGCCGCTTCCACGCCGCCGAGGAGTTCCAGGGCGGCGTTGCGGAAGAGTTCCCCGTCGGAGCCGGTGCGTGCGGGGTGCTGGAGGACCAGGACGGCGACGTCGTCGTCATGGTCGGCCGTGACGCCGGCCGAGCGGACCAGGCGGTCGCAGATCACCTGGGGGGTGCCGGTGGCGCCGGCCAGGGCGTGCTCCAGTGCTGCGATTCCCTCGTCCAGATCCGCGTCCCGGCGCTCGACCAGGCCGTCCGTGTACAGGACCGCCGTGGAGCCGGGGCCCAGTGGGACCGAGCCGGAGGCGTGCATCCAGCCGCCGGTGCCGAGCGGAGGGCCGGTCGGTTCGTCGGTGCGCAGGATCGTGCCGCTCTCGTCGCGGACCAGGATGGGGAGGTGGCCGGCCGAGGCATACACCAGCCGGCCCTCGTTCGGGTCATGGACGGCGTACACGCATGTGGCGATCTGGTTGGCATCGATCTCGGTGGCGAGGCCGTCGAGGAGTTGGAGGACCTCGTGCGGGGGCAGGTCGAGACGGGCGTACGCGCGGACCGCCGTGCGCAGTTGGCCCATCACCGCCGCCGCCCGTACCCCTCGGCCCATCACGTCGCCGATCACCAGTGCCGTGCGGCCGCCGCCGAGGGTGATGACGTCGTACCAGTCGCCGCCGACGGCGGCCTCCGTGCCGCCGGGCTGGTAGGTGGCCGCGATACGCAGGTCGTCGGGTTGTTCCAGCTCCTGCGGGAGCAGTGAACGCTGCAGGGTCACCGCGGTCTCGCGCTGCCGGCGTTCGCTGGCGCGGAGGCGTTCGGCGGCCTCGGCGTGGTCGGTGACGTCGGTGGCGAACACCAGCACGCCGGCGCCGTCGCCGTGCTCCGCGGCGGGGGTGCAGGTGAACGTGTAGGAGCGGCCGTCGAGGGCCTTGCGGGACTTGAGCGTACGGGGCTTGCCGCTGCGCAGGACCTGGTCGAGAAGGGGCAGCAGGCCCAGTTCGGCCAGTTCCGGGAGGGCTTCGCGGGCCGGTTCGCCCGCGGGCCGCACCCCGAAGGCCGCTACGTAGGCGTCGTTGACGTAGGCGATGCGGTGGTCGGTGCCGTGCACCAGGGCGACGAGGGCCGGGACGCGGTCGAGGACCTCGCGTGCGGGGAGTTCGTCGACGGCGGGCACGGGACTCGTCCCGTCGGTCAGCTGTTCGGCACGGGCCGCGGGCACGGAGCCTTCCCCCCGCCGGTCCGGGGAGACCGCGTGCTCGGTCCGCGCTGCCGCGCGGCGCTGCGTTCCGGGGAGCCGGGCGCTCCAGCGGGTGAAGTTCACTTGGGAAAAAGCCTCGTGGGTGCTGAGGACGGGCGGGTACCCGTCCGAGGTCGTGGGGCAGTCTGGCAGTGTCTGCGGACCGCGGCGACATCCGTCAGACGCCGGGGCGGGCCGTGGAGTTCCTCGATCCGGTCAGTTCGACCCTTTCGGGTCGTCCGAGGGATCGGAATGAGGCTTTCCACCGGCCGCGAGTTCGAACTCCGCTCGGGGATGTTCGAGCGATCCGAGGGAGACGATCTCTCGTTTGAAGAGCCCGGAGAGGGTCCATTCGGCGAGGACTCGGGCCTTTCGGTTGAAGGTGGGCACCCTGCTGAGGTGGTAGACGCGATGCATGAACCAGGCAGGGTAGCCCTTCAGCCTGCGCCCGTAGATCTGGGCGACACCCTTGTGCAGTCCGAGGGAGGCGACGGATCCGGCGTATGAGTGTGCATACGTCTGAAGGGGCTCGCCGCGCAGGGTGTGGGCGATGTTGTCGCCGAGGACCCTGGCCTGGCGTACCGCGTGCTGGGCGTTGGAGGCGGTCTCAGCGCCCGGCTCGCCGGCGGTGACGTCGGGCACGGACGCCGCGTCGCCGGCGGCCCATGCGTGGTCGGCGCCGTCGATGCTCAGCTGGGCGGTGCACTTCAGGCGCCCACGCCCGGTGAGCGGGAGATCGGTGGCGGCGAGGAGCGGGTGGGGTTTGACGCCCGCGGTCCACACGATGGTGCGGGTCGGGAGGCGCTGGCCGTCACTCAGAGCGGCGACACGGCCCGCACAGGATTCGAGGCGGGTCTCCAGGAGCACCTGGATGTTGCGGCGGCGCAGTTCGGTGACGGTGTAGCGGCCCATTTCCGCGCCGACCTCGGGAAGGATGCGGTCGGATGCCTCTACGAGGATCCACTTCATGTCCTCCGGCCGGACGTTGTGGTAGTAGCGCGCGGCGTAGCGGGCCATGTCCTCCAGTTCGGCGAGCGCCTCGACGCCGGCGTAGCCGCCGCCCACGAAGACGAAGGTGAGGGCGGCGTCGCGGATGGCGGGGTCGCGGGTGGAGGAGGCGACGTCCATCTGCTCGATGACGTGGTTGCGCAGGCCGATGGCCTCCTCGACGGTCTTGAAACCGATGCCGTGCTCGGCGAGGCCGGGGATGGGCAGCGCGCGGGAGACCGAGCCGGGGGCGAGGACGAGTTCGTCGTAGTCGAGGTGGTCGGCGCCGCCGCCCTCCTCCTCGGTGGCGAGGGTGGTGAGGGTCGCGGTGCGCTTCGTGTGGTCGATGGCGGTCACCGCGCCGACGACGACATGGCACCGGTCCAGGACGCGGCGCAGCGGTACGACGACGTGCCGAGGGGAGATCGAACCGGCGGCCGCCTCGGGCAGGAACGGCTGGTACGTCATGTAGGGATCGGGCGTGACGACGGTGATCTCCACATCACCCTGCCTGAGCTCCCGTTTCAGCCTCCGTTGCAGACGCAGGGCCGTGTACATCCCGACGTAGCCGCCGCCGACAACGAGAATGCGCGCACGTTCCTTCACCATCCCATGACGCACCCGGCGCTGGTGTTTGTCCACAGCCCCGGCAATTTGTGTGACCGGCGGTTCTGTGCGCCCGCGCACGGCTCGGACGTCGGCGCCGGGGGCAAGCGGGCAGGTCAGTGGGGGCGCGCGGGAGAGCACGGGGGTGTGCAATAGGGACGAATATGCCCCGTACTCCGATCGGGGGGCGCTCCGTGCGGAACCTGCCCCTTCTGAATTGAGTCCCGCTCAACTATGTTCATGTCGACGGGGTGTAGGGAATGTGGTCGGGCGGGACCGCGAGGGGCGGTCGCGGTCGGGTCACGGCGCCGTTCCGAGCACCTCGGATTCATTGACGGGGAGTCTCCGGGGGGAGACGTCATGACCGGGGGATCGCTTATGCACATTCAGGACACGCATTGGTCATCAGCGTCTGCCGTCGCGCCCGGTGGCGGGCCGGTCGGCGCCGGGACGGGCAACGGACGCGCGGAGGGGCCGCGGACGGCGCCGCTGCGGGTGGACGCGCAGCGCAATCTGGAGCATGTGCTCCGTGCGGCCCGCGAGGTCTTCGGCGAGCTGGGGTACGGCGCGCCGATGGAGGATGTGGCGCGGCGGGCGCGGGTCGGCGTCGGCACGGTGTACCGGCGCTTCCCGAGCAAGGACGTCCTGGTCCGGCGGATAGCCGAGGAGGAAACGTCCCGGCTCACCGATCAGGCGCGGGCGGCGCTCGGGCAGGAGGACGAGCCGTGGTCGGCGCTGTCGCGCTTCCTGCGCACGTCGGTGGCCTCGGGCGCGGGGCGGCTGCTGCCACCGCAGGTGCTGCAGGTCGGGGTGCCGGCCGACGCCGGGACCGAGGGAACGCGGGTGCCGGCGCAGCGGAATCAGCCGGGCGCGGGTGAGCTGCGGCTGGTGCCGGAGGATCCGGCGGTCGCCGATGACGCGGGGGCGGCGGCGCTGCTCGACGTGGTGGGGCAGCTCGTGGAGCGGGCGCGCACGGCGGGCGAGCTGCGGCCGGACGTGTCGGTGTCGGACGTCCTGCTGGTGATCGCCACGGCGGCTCCCTCGCTGCCGGACGCGGCCCAGCAGGCGGCGGCCTCGTCGCGGCTGCTGGACATCCTGCTGGAGGGGCTGCGGTCGCGGCCCGTGTGACCGCCGACACCGTCGACGACAGGGAGTGAGCGCTCGACACGGAGCGTTATGGATGGTCAAGTTCCGGTCGGGGTGGGCCAGTTGAGCCTTCCCCGTCCGGGTGACCGCCAGTACTGCGAGGTGGCAAGTCCGCTCGGACGAGTGGATACCCCCGATCGGGGTGTCCTGAACAAAAGCCAATATGGCACGCTGACCCGGTGATCGGGTCGGGCTGGGCAGGCGTCGGGGGCTTTCCACGATGAGCGTTGACGGGCGGGACGAGTCGCGCGGTGACGGCGACTCGGGGTCGGAGAGGCTGACCTCGCCGCAGGTGCCGAGCCAGGGCGGCCGGGCGGACGGTCCGCAGTCCGAGCCGGCCGGTCCGGTGGACGGCGGTGTCCCGGCGCAGCGCGAGGGCGGCGTCCTGCCGCCACCGCATGAGCTGCCGCCACCGCGCGAGTTGCCGCCGGCCGACAGCGAACTCATCGCGCGGATGCGCTCGGGCGACGACAGCGCCTACGAGGAGCTGTACCGCAGGCACGCCGACGCGGCGCGCCGCTACGCCCGCACCTGCTGCCGCGACGCCCACACCGCGGACGACCTGACCGCGGAGGTCTTCGCCCGCATGCTCCAGGCGGTGCGCGGCGGCTCCGGGCCCGAGCACGCCGTACGCGCCTATCTGCTCACCTCCGTGCGGCGGGTCGCCGCGCACTGGACGAACTCGGCCCGGCGCGAGCAACTGGTCGACGACTTCGCGGTGTTCGCGGCGCAGGCCGCACGCATGTCCGAGGTGTCCGACGACGACACCCTGGACCTGGGCGCCGATGTGCGCGCGATGCACGAGGCCGAGCAGTCCATGGCCATGCAGGCGTTCCGCTCGCTGCCCGAGCGGTGGCAGGCCGTGCTGTGGCACACCGAGGTGGAGGACGAGTCACCGAGTGATGTCGCCACCCTGTTCGGGCTGGACGCCAACGGCACGCGCGTGCTCGCCAGCCGCGCCCGTGAGGGCCTCAAGCAGGCATACCTCCAGGCCCATGTCAGCGCCGCCCTGGCCGGCGACGAGGAGTGCGCCCGCTACGCCGACCAGCTCGGCACCTACGCCCGGCGCAAGCTGCGCATCCGCGCCGAGCGGGGGCTGCGCAAGCATCTGGAGGAGTGCGCCAAGTGCCGGCTGGCCGCCGCCCAGATCGAGGAGGTGGCCAGCGGCATCCCCGCCGTCGTGCCGGTCGCGGTCATCGGCTGGTTCGGCGCCGCCGGATACGCCAAGGCGCTCGGGCTCATCGCCGGTGGCGCCGGGGTGGGCGCGGCGGGCACGGCCGCGGCGGCGAGCGGCGGCTCGTCGGGCGGGTCCGGCAGCGGTGGCGCGGCGGCCTCGGAGGGGGTCGGCGCGCCGATCAAGGCCGGTATCGCGGCGGGTGTGGTCGCGGTGGCCGCCGCCGTGGTGGCGCTCGCCCTGGTGAACGACAGCCAGCCGACGAACGACGTGGCCAAGCCGTCACCGTCCCCGTCGGTGGTGCAGCCGGAGCCGCCCACGCCGACCCCGCCCGCGGCGAAGCCCGCACCGAAGGCGCCGGTCCCCGCTCCCCGGCCGACCCCGACGCCCACCCCGACGCCGAGTCCGACGCCCACCCCGACACCCAAGCGGACGCCCGAGCCGAGCCCCACACCGACGCCGAGTCCGACGCCCACCCCCGCGCCCAAGCCGACGCCCACGCCGAGCCCCACCCCCACCCCGACGCCGACCCCCACGCCCGCTCCGCCGCCCGCACCGACCGTCTACCAGTGGAGCGAGCTGCGCTACGACCTCACCGGTGACGGCACCGGACCGGAGATGCGGCTGGCCGGGAGCAGCTGGGTGTGGCAGCGGTCCGGCGTGTCCATCGCCGGCCGGCAGTACGCGCACGGCGTCACCGTGCACGGCAGGTCCTCCGTCACCATCGACCTCAACCGCCCATGCTCGGCCTACGACGCGATGGCCGGAGTGGACGACCTGACCCTGGGCTTCGGCAAGGTCTACTTCTCCGTGTACGCGGACGGCGTGCGGCTGTGGAAGTCCGGGCCGGTCAAGGGCGGCGCCCCGGCCGTCCCCGTCCATGTGAACCTGACCGGGCACAAGACCGTGCAGCTGGTGGTCGAGCCGCACCACGGCGTGGACGGCCTGGCCCTGGCGGACTGGGCGGTTTCCACGTTCACCTGCCAGTAGGGGCGGGCCGCCCCTCTAAGCGGTCACCGCGCGAAGCTGGTCCACGACATCGTCCACGGTGAGGGACGCGCCGTGGGCACGCTCGGCCGTGCGGCGGCCCGGGGACAGATCCGCTCGGGCGGCGGCCTCGATCCGCGCCACGCATGTGTGCTCCGGTGCGGGGCGCGGACGGCCTGCCCGCCAGTGGTCGCCGGCGGCGAGCAGCCGGACCGCGCCCGGCAGATCACCGAGGGCGGCCAGCAGCTGTGCCCCGATGTCCGCGAGCCCCGCGGTGACCGTCTCGGCGCACCGCTGCGCCATGGCCTCCCGCAGCGCGTCGGCCACGATCGGCAGCGCACGCCCGGGACCGCACTCCTGCGCGGTGATCAGGGCGTCGAGCCCGTTCAGCGCCGCCGTGAACTGCGGTGGCGGGGTGCCGCGGGCCGCCACCGCGCGGGCCGTGTCGCACAGTCGGCGCGCGCGGGCGGTGTCCTTGTCGTCCAGTGCGATGTGCGCCCGCAGCATCAAGGCGAACGCCCGCGCGTCCGTCACCCCGTACCGCTCGGCGCCCTCCTCCGCCTCGTCCAGGGCGGCCAGGGCGCCCGCCAGGTCGCCGGAGCTGTAGGCGACCTCGGCGAGCCGGGAGACGAGGAACGGCGACTCGGCCCAGGCACCCACCTCGTGAGCGAGCCGCAGCGCCTCCTCGTACTCGGTCCTGGCCTCCTCGAACCGGCCGCGGGCCAGGGCGGCCTCCCCGGCCACGCCGCACACCTGGGCGCGCATCCAGCGATCGCCCACACGACGGCTGAGGACCCGCAGCTCCGTCAGGTCGTCATCGACACCGTGCAGGTTTCCGGGCGAGTCGACGACCATGTGGGTGCGGAACATCAGGACGACACCGAGCTCCCAGTCACCGCCGTGCACACGGCAGTTGGCGACCACCGCGTCCATGGTGGGCCGCGCCTCGGCCGGGGCGTCCACGGTGTGCGCGGTCAACAACGGCCATACGAGGCCAGGCATACGGGCCGCCCGCGGACCGCCGTGCAGGAAGGCGTCCCGCACCCGGGCGACGTAGGCGGGGGTCCGGTCGTCCGCCGCGAGGTCCGGGGCGCCGGACTCGGAGACCAGGAACAGGTGCAACATCCGCAGGTCCATGCGCAGGGTGTGCCGCGGATGCCGGGCCTCCCCGTCGGGGGCGGCGAGCAAGGCGCCCACCGGGTCGGCGCGCTCGACCAGCAGGGGCAGCTCGGTGGCCGGGGCGCCGTCGGTGACGGCGTCCAGGGCGACGCCCAGCCGCAGTACGAGCCGCACCCATTCCGCCGCCTCCGGGCGGTAGTTGCGCAGCCACCAGAACCAGCCGACGGCGAGGACGATCGCCCCGGCGTCCTTCTCGCGGCCGTCACGCACCGCGCGCCCGAGCGCCGCGCGGATGTTGTCGTGCTCGCTCTCCAGGCGGTCGATCCAGGGGAGTTGCTCCGCCGAGCGCAGCAGCGGCTCGGCCCGCTCGACCAGCGCGCGCACCCACGCGTGGTGCCGTCGCTCGGCCGCCGCGCGCTGCCCGGGGGACTCGGCGGCACGCTCGGCGGCGTACTCATGGATGGTCTCCAGCATCCGGTACCGCATGGGGCCGGTGCCGTCCCGGCCGCCGGGGGCCGCCACGACCAGGGACTTGTCGACGAGCGTCCCGACCAGGTCGGCGGCTGGGCCGGTGCACACGGCCTCGGCCGCCGCGAGGTCCCAGCCGCCGGCGAACACCGACACCTCGCGCAGCATCGTCCGCTCCCGCTCGTCCAGCAGCTCCCAGGACCAGTCCACGACGGCGCGCAGGGTCTGCTGGCGGGGCAGGGCCGTACGGCTTCCGGAGGTGAGCAGGCGGAAGCGGTCGTCGAGGCGGTCGGCGATCTGCCGGGGCGTCAGCAGCCGCAGCCGGGCGGCGGCCAGCTCGATGGCGAGAGGCAGACCGTCGAGGCGCCGGCAGATCTCGGCGACCGCTTCCTCGTCCCGGAGCGCGGCGGCCGCGTCGGGACGGACGGCGGTCGCGCGCTCCGCGAAGAGGCGGCGCGCCTGCTCGGGGGCGAGGGGCTCGACCGGGCGCACCGACTCACCGGGGACGCCCAGGGGTTCACGGCTGGTGGCGAGGATCGTGAGCCCCGGGCAGTGGGTGAGCAGCGTCTCGGCGAGGGTGGCGGCCGCGCCGATGACGTGTTCGCAGTTGTCAAGGATCAGGAGTTGGCTGCGCGGGGCGCAGTACTCGACGAGCAGGGCCACGGGGTCGCCCTGCGGGGTCACCAGGTCGTTGGTCATGAGCACGGTCTCGCGCAGACCGAGCGCGCTGACCACCGCGCCTGGTACCGCCTCCGGCCGGTCGAGCGGGGCCAGCTCGACGAGCCATGCCTGCGGAAGCCCGGCGGCGGCTTCCTCGGCGAGGCGGGTCTTTCCCGAGCCGCCCGGTCCGGTGAGGGTGACGAGGCGGGCCCTGTGCAATTCAGAACGAACGGTCTTGAGTTCGGGTTCCCGGCCGACGAAGGAATTCAGGCGGGGGCGGATGTTGCCGACGCGCTCGGGGGGTTGGGGGAAGGCGGCGGGCACGGGCCGGGCAGGGGGGTCCGGCGGGGTGTTCTGGGTCAGCAACGTCCGGTGCAGTTCGCGGAGTTCCCGGCCGGGGTCGGTGCCGAGGGCGTCGGCGAGGATGCGGCGGGCCGTCTCGTACGCGGCGAGGGCGTCGGCGCCGCGGCCGGTGTCGCGCAGGGCGCGGACCAGGAGGGCGTGCAGGGACTCGTCGTACGGGTGGGCCGCGGTCAGCTCGCGCAGCTCGGGTACGACGTCGTGGGCGCGGCCGAGCCGCAGTGCCGCCTCGGCCCGGGCGCGCACCGCCTCCAGGTGGCGGGCCTCGGCACGGGTCGCGGCGGTGCGGTCGGGAAGATCGGCGAGGGCCGGACCACGCCAGAGGGCGAGGGCCTCGGTGAGGGTGCGCGCGGCGGCGGCCGGGTCGCCCGTTTCCAGGGCGGTGGTGCCGTCGCGCACGAGCCGTTCGAAGACGAACAGGTCGATGTCGTCGCGGGTCGCTTCGAGGCGGTAGCCGCCCGGGACGGCGGCGACGATGTGTCTGCCCAGGGCGCGGCGGAGACGGCCGACGAGGGCCTGGAGCGCGGCCGGGGCGTCCTGGGGCGGGTCGTCCGCCCAGACCTCGGCGATCAGGGTCTCTGAGGTGACGGTACGGCCGGGGCGCAGGGCGAGCGCGGTGAGTAGCGCGCGCAGCCGAGGCCCACCGACGGATACGGTGACGCCCGCCTCGTCCGTCGCTTGGGCCACGCCCAGAATTCCGTACCGCACCGAGCCATTGTCACCGGCGCCCACCACGGCGGCACGGGAGTTTCACCGACGTCGGCGAAGGAAGGCCGTTCCGCCCGCCCGGCGGGTGGCGGGATTCCGGGACGGGACGGGGACCAGCACGCATGCCCGGGGGCACGGGCCCGGGGGGCACGGGCCGAGCGGGTCCGGGCGGGGGGCCGGGCACGGGCCGGGCGGGGGCCGGGCGGGGGCACCGGCCGGAGGGCACGCGCCCATCCCGCGCAGGAGCCCGCCTGGAACGCGCGTTTTCCCGAGGCGTGCGTCGGCCGGCACGTGCGCCTCCCAGGGCATGCGGCAGCACGCGCACGTACGCCAGTGCAGGCACATGCGACGGCGCAGGTCAGGCGGCGGCGCACGGACGGGTGACCGCGCCGGCAGGGGTGGTGGCACGCGCACGTACGCCAGTGCAGGCACATGCAACGGTGCAGGCCAGGCGGCGGCACACAGACGGGTGACCACGCAGGCAGGGGTGGTGGCACGCGCACGTACGCCAGTGCAGGCACATGCAACGGTGCAGGCCAGGCGGCGGCACACAGACGGGTGACCACGCAGGCACAGGCGGCAGCACGCGCACGTACGCCAGTGCAGGCATGTGCGACGGTGCAGGCCAGGTGGCGGCACAGGCCAGATGGTGACGCACGCACGAATGACCGCGCGGGCAGAAGCGGTGGCACGCGCGCGGATGACGGCGCAGGTAGAAGTGGCGGCACACGCACGGGTGCATGCGCCGGCGGGTGGGGTTCGACCGGGATGCGGTTCAGCGGGAGGCAGGAACAGGGCACGGCAGGACACGGCACGGCACGGCACGGCAGGCGAGCGTCCGCGCGCGACGGGATCCGGATGCCGCCCACGCTTCCGGTTCCGCGGGGCGGCAGGCGGACGCCCACGCGTCAGGATTCGGAGCAGACGCCCACACGTCCGATTCCACGCGGCAGCAGGCAGACCGTTCCTGGACAGTGAGCGGGAGTGAGTCCGCGCACTGGCACGCCCCGAACGGTCTTGGGCGCACTGGTCGTCCGCTTTCGCATCCCGGGCGGCGACACGGATCGCGTCCGTGGTCCGAGCCGGGCGGGCGGAGTCCCTCACGACCTGGCCGTGGCTGCGGCCAGAGGCGACGGGGAGGCCCTGAACCATCTCTCCGGTGATGCAGGGGCCCCGCACGCCGGCACCGCACCCGGCGTCCCAGATCGCACTACGGCACTACCCCGGCCCAGACTGCGCGCCGCAAGCCCGTGAACCGACGATCACACGATCGAAGTAAACCACCCTCGTACACGCTCACCAGCGAGCAGTTGCCCACCCCCACGCATCAGAATCCGGCGCGCGTGGCCCAGGGCCGCCCCCGGTCAGCCGCCGGAGGTCAGGGCTCCTCTTCTGGGGGCTATGCCCGCCGGGACGGCGCGGGCGCGGGCGGGTGTGCCGCTCCAGCAGGTGCCGCGGCGGGCCAGCAGGCGGCGCAGCCACAGCTCCAGGGAGACCAGGTCGGCGATGCCGTCCAGCGGCAGTGGTTCGCCTGCCGCCGCCCCCCGCAGCGCCTTGCGGACCACCCGGGCCTCGATCAGACCCGCCTCCGCGAGCAGCGGGGTCGTGAACAGGGAGATCAGCGGGTCGGCGGCGACGCGCAGGCCGGTGCGGGCAGCGGCGGCAGAGGAGGCGTGGGACGGGGCGCCCCAGCCGGGCGGGAGGCCGGTGACGCCGGCGCCCTCGAGGACCGTACGGAGGATCTCGGCGCGGGCGCCGGGCTGGACGCGCAGGGCCTCGGGGAGGGCGCGGCAGGCGCGGACGACCTGGTTGTCCAGGAACGGCGCGTGCAGGCGCTGGGAGCGGACCTCGGCGGCCTGTTCCAGGACGCGCAGATCGGCCGCGTGCCGGGCCAGGGCGGCACGCGCGCGGTAGTCGCCGGGGCGCTGCCCGGGGCCGACTCCGGAGCGGTTCGCCGCACCCTGGAGCAGAACCGATACTTCAGCCAGCGCCTCTCCGGTCAGCCAGCGCGCCGCCGGCCCCGGTCTGGCCCAGGTGAGCGCGGCCAGCGACGCGCCGACCGCGCCTCCGGGGTCCTCGAAGCGACGGCGCAGCAGACGGTCGGCGAGCGTCTCCAGGCCGGCCCGGTACGGCGTCCGCGCCAGCCGCCGTGCCGCGCTGTACACGCGCGCGGGGACCAGCACCGAGCCGTCCGCCTTGGCCAGCGCGGCGACCGGGCGCACCAGGTGGCGCCGTTTGCGGTCCATGAGCAGATCCGCGAGGCGCGCGGGGTGCGCGTCCAGGACCTGCCGGGCGCCGTAGCCGGTGAAGTGGTCGGCGCTGCCCGCGGCCAGGCGCACACGGTGGCGGGCCGCCGACACCAGGGACGGCCCCGGTTCGTCCGTCAGCGGGCCGTCCAGGTCGGCGTACGGGAGCAGTTCCTCCCCGCCGGTCACCACCACGTGGTGCAGGCGCGGGTTGGCCGCGAGTGTCCCCGCCCGTTCCAGTTCGGCCTCCCGGCCGCCGACGGCGAGGTCGTTGAAGGTGACGGCCAGCAGGCGCTCGCCCGCGCCGGTGCCGTGGCCCAGGAGCGTGCCGGGCCTGCCCGGGAGGCCGGCCGCCAGCAGCGCGAGGGTCCCCGAGGCGGGGCCGCCGGACAGGTCGGCGCCGATTCCCGGTACGGGCATCCCGCGCGCGGCGCGCCGTTCGGCGGGCCCCATGCCGGGCACCGGACCGGGGTCGCGGTCGGTGCCGGGTACGTGCCGGGGTGCGGCGAGACGGGTGCGTACGGCCTCCACGAGCGCGTCGCGCACGGCGTCCACGGCGCTGTCCGGGTCGGCGGGGGGCGCCGCGACCGCGAGGGAGGCGACCGGCTCGTACCCGGCGACCTCGCGCGCCCCGGCACGCAGGATCAGCGCATGCCCCGGCGGAACGCGTCGCACGCCCTCGTACGGGGTCGAGTCGTGCAGCGCGGCCGGTACGTCGGGGGCGGCGAGCAGGGCCGCGAGGTGGCCGAAGTCGAGGTTGGCCTCGATGAGATCGGCGAGCGGCAGGGCGGCGGTGGCGTAGGCGGTGCCGCCCGCCCAGGGGGTGTGGAACACCGGGCGGGCGCCCGCCAGATCGCCGCACACGGTGACGCGCCGGCCGACCTGGACGACGGCGGTGTAGCTGCCCGGCCAGGCGGTCAGATGGCGCAGTGCGCCCCCGCGCGCGGTGAACAGGCCGAGCCGCAGCTCTTCGTCGGAGGCTCCGCAGGTGCCCAGGACGGCGATGCGGTTCTGCGCGTCGACCTTCACCACGCGCACCTCGTCGGGCCGCCAGTCGCCGACCGCCCACAGCGGGTCGGGGTCGCCCCACAGCAGCTGGGAGCCGATCGGGTGCACGGTCTCGCCGTCGTATCCGGTGGCGCCGGCGGAGCCGGGACCGACGGCGCCCGCGGCGATGCTGCTCCATCCCACCAACCACCGCATCGCCGCCTCCACAGACTGTGGACAACCAGTGCACCGTACGAACCGGTGCACCATGCTGCCATGAACAACGCGGCCCGGAGGGGCGGTGGCACCGCCTTCGATCGGGGGAACGCAACCCCGCGCGCGTGCCTGTGAAGAGCCGAACCCCCGTACGACACCAGGTGGTTGCGACGCGAATGCGCCCCCAAACGCTCCCCAGAGAACACCCTTCGCGCCCTCAACTCCCATGGTGGGAGGGGAAATCGCTTGCGGGGGTCAGGGTAGATTTTCAGCCAATTCGCCGAAGTGGGGACGGGCTCGCACACGCTCCGTACAGGCTCTGCGCAGCGTAACGAGCCGCGCGGCGAAGCGCACGGTCCGGGAGGCGGACATCGCCTCCCGGACCGGTCCGCCACCCGCGGGGATGTAGGCGGCGGTATCCCCCAGCCCACTGGATCCAGTACAGCGGGCCGACCCACGCACCGCCCATGGAACCGCTCCCCAGGTGGCCGGAGAAGAGCGCACGGACGGGCGCACGGCCACACGGGCGGGGGCACGTCGCGACAGCCCGTGCACGGTGCGTACAGGGCCCGCACTCGCGTACGGACCACAATCCCGCCATCCGGAACAATGCCCCTTAACGCTTGGGATGCGGCGAACTACGCTGGGTTTACGAATGCCGCGTGGTTATGCCAGCGCGGCAGCCGTCTGTGTCGAGGGGTGGCGCATGTCCAGGGAGCAACGCGGGCCGAACGAAAAGCTCGGCGCCGTTCTCGCCCTCGCGGGAATCAGCAACGCAGGACTCGCGCGACGCGTCAACGACCTTGGCGCTCAACGCGGGTTGACTCTTCGCTACGACAAGACGTCGGTGGCGCGCTGGGTGTCGAAGGGGATGGTGCCGCAAGGAGCCGCCCCGCACCTCATCGCGGCCGCCATCGGCCAGAAGCTCGGCCGTCCGGTGCCGCTCCACGAGATCGGCCTGGCGGACGCGGATCCCGCTCCCGAAGTCGGCCTCGCCTTCCCCAGGGACGTGGGACAGGCGGTGAAGACGGCGACGGAACTGTACCGTCTTGATCTCGCCGGGCGCCGGGCCGGCTCCGGCGGCATCTGGCAGTCGCTGGCCGGGTCCTTCGCGGTGAGCGCCTACGCAACGCCCGCCTCACGCTGGCTGATAACCCCCGCCGACAGCTCGGTGGCGCGTGAGGCGAACCCGTCAGAGGGCTCCGGGGCACCGATCAAAGTCGGCCACAGTGATGTGCAGAAACTGCGGGAAGCCGCCGAGGACGCCAGGCGCTGGGACTCCAAGTACGGAGGCGGCGACTGGCGTTCGTCCATGGTGCCCGAATGTTTACGGGTGGAGGCGGCACCGCTGCTGCTCGCCTCGTACTCCGACGAGGTCGGCCGCGCCCTGTTCGGCGCCTCCGCCGAACTCACCCGGCTCGCGGGCTGGATGGCGTTCGACACCGGGCAGCAGGAGGCCGCGCAGCGCTACTACATCCAGGCGCTGCGGCTCGCGCGCGCGGCGGCCGACGTCCCCCTCGGGGGGTATGTGCTGGCCTCCATGTCGCTGCAGGCGACCTACCGCGGCTTCGGCGACGAGGGCGTCGACCTCGCGCAGGCCGCGCTGGAACGCAACCGGGGCCTGGCCACCGCCCGCACCATGAGCTTCTTCCGCCTGATCGAGGCACGCGCGCACGCGCGCGCCGGTGACGCGCAGGCCGCCGGCGCGGCCCTGAAGGCGGCCGAGGGCTGGCTGGAGCGGTCCAGGGAGGGCGACAACGACCCGTCCTGGCTCGGCTTCTACTCCTACGACCGGTTCGCCGCGGACGCCGCCGAGTGCTACCGCGACCTGAAGGCACCGCGCCAGGTCCGCCGCTTCACCGAGCAGGCGCTGTCGAAACCGACGGAGGAGTTCGTGCGCTCGCACGGCCTTCGGCTCGTCGTCTCCGCGGTCGCCGAACTGGAGTCGGGGAACCTGGACGCGGCGTGCGAGCAGGGGGTGCGGGCGGTCGAGGTCGCCGGGCGGATCTCGTCCGCGCGGACCACGGAGTACGTCAAGGACCTCTTGCATCGGCTGGAGCCGTATGGGGATGAACCGCGGGTGGTCGAGCTGCGGGAGCGGGCTCGTCCGCTGCTGATGGCCCCCGCGTAGGCGCTACGCGGGGCGGGGGTCGGGGGCGTCTGCCCGGCTGGGGTGGTATTCGGACTGCGGGTCGTGGGGAGTTCTCGCGCAGTTCCCCGCGCCCTTGGGGGCTGCCGTCCCGCCCGGCGGAGGGCGCCCCTGGGGGTCTGCTGGGCCGGCCCGCGTTTGAAGTCACTGTCAGTGGCGCAGTGCACTATCGGAAGCGGGAGGTGGTGCAGGTGCGGCCGGGGATCGCGTACGACTGCGACGCGCTGGTGATCGGCGGCGGGATCGTCGGTCTGTCGACGGCGTATGCGATCACGCGTGCCGCGCCGGGCACCCGTGTCACGGTGCTGGAGAAGGAGGCGGGCCCGGCCCGGCACCAGACGGGCCGCAACAGCGGGGTCATCCACAGCGGGATCTACTACCGCCCCGGCTCGCTCAAGGCGCGGTACGCGGTGCGGGGCGCGGCCGAGCTGGTGAAGTTCTGCGCGGAGTACGACATCGACCATGCCGTCACCGGCAAGCTGATCGTCGCCACAGAGCGGGCCGAGCTGCCCCGGCTGCATGCGCTGGTGCAGCGCGGCCGGGAGAACGGCATCCCGGTGCGGGAGCTGGGCCCCGCGCAGATCGCCGAGTACGAGCCGGAGGTGCGGGGGCTCGCGGCCATACACGTCGGGACGACGGGGGTGTGCGACTTCGTCGGGGTCGCCCGGCAGCTGGCCCGGGCATCGGGTGCGGAGATCCGGTACGGGGCGCGGGTCGTGCGGGTGGACCGCCGCCCGGAGCGCGGCGTCGCGGTCCTGACGGCCGCCGGGGACGTCGTACGGGGCCGGGTGCTGGTGAACTGCGCCGGACTGCACTGCGACGAGGTGGCGCGGCTGACCGGGGACGACCCCGGGATGCGGATCGTGCCGTTCCGGGGGGAGTACTACGAGCTGGCGCGGCCCGAGCTGGTGCGCGGTCTGGTGTACCCGGTGCCGGACCCGGCGTTCCCGTTCCTCGGGGTGCATCTCACCCGCGGGATCGACTCGGGCGTCCATATCGGCCCCAACGCGGTCCCGGCGCTGGCCCGGGAGGGGTACGGCCGGCGGACCGTACGGCCGCGCGAGGCGGCCGGGACGGTGGCCTGGCCCGGCACATGGCGGATGGCGCGCCGGCACTGGCGGTACGGGGCCGGGGAGTTCCACCGCTCGCTGTCGAAGCGGGCGTTCGCCACGGAGGTGCGCAGACTCCTGCCGGCCGTGACCAAGGGCGATCTGGTGCGGGCCGCCGCGGGGGTGCGGGCGCAGGCGGTGCTGAGGGACGGGACGCTGGTGGACGACTTCCTGATCCGCGAGGGGCCACGGACGATCCATGTGCTGAACGCACCCTCGCCCGCGGCCACCGCCTGTCTGCCCATCGGAAGAGAGGTGGCGCGCAGGGCGCTGGCCACGCTCGGGGCACCGTGAGACAGCGGGCCGCCGCGTGAAGCAGCGGGCCGCCGCGTGAAGCAGCGTATGAACCATCACGCATGAACCAGCACACGGTCCGCACCACGAACCAGCGCATGAACCATCACACAGTCCGCACCGCGAACCAGCACATAAAATCGACTCACTGTGGCTGACTCCGTGAACACCCCCGAAACCTCCGGCGCCCACCCGGCCACCCCCGGTGAGCCGCCGCACCCGCATGCCCCGGACGTCTCCGTCCGGCGCACCCGGGCCAGGGGCGAACCGCGGTTCCCGGACGGCCCCCGCGCCGATCCCGCCGGATCGCACTTCGAGCGGCGGATCCGGAGCTTCCAACCGCGCCGCAGCCGGGTGACCACGGGGCAGGCGGACGCGTTGCAGCGGCTGTGGCCCAAGTGGGGGCTGGACATCGACGGACAGCGGACCGTCGACCTGGAGGAGCTGTTCGGGAACGAACGGCCCGTCGTGCTGGAGATCGGCTTCGGGATGGGCGAGGCCACCGCGCAGATGGCCGCGGCGGACCCCGAGGTCAACGTCCTCGCCGTCGACGTGCACACCCCGGGACAGGGCAACCTGCTCAATCTGGCCGACCGGAACGGACTGTCGAACATCCGGGTGGCGAACGGGGACGCCATCATCCTGCTTCGCGCGATGCTGCGCCCCGACTCGCTCGACGGGCTGCGCGTGTACTTCCCCGACCCCTGGCCCAAGAAGCGGCACCACAAGCGCCGGCTGATCCAGCCCGAGTTCCTCACGCTGGCCGCCACCCGGCTCAGGCCCGGTGCGCTGGTGCACTGCGCAACGGACTGGGAGCCGTACGCCGAGCAGATGCTCGCCGTGCTGACCGCGCACCCGGACTTCGAGAACACCCGGCCGGACGGCGGTTTCGCGCCACGTCCCGGGTTCCGGCCGCTGACCCGTTTCGAGGCCCAGGGACTGGACAAGGGTCATGTGGTGAACGATCTGCTCTTTTGCCGCGTACCGCACCGACGGCAGCAGCGAGAACAGCGATGACAGCGGTTCCCCCGGCCGGATTCAACGTCAGCTGATCGTTAGGGCGATGCCGTGGCCACCTCCTCCCCGTACCCGACGTACCCCGCCGACGCCGGTGACCGTGCGTTCCGGCCCGTGCGCTGGTGGCAGCGCGCAGGGGTGCGGTACGGGGCGCTGATCGCCCTGCTCGCGGTCTCCGGGCTGGTCATCCTGGCGCTGGTGCGGGAGCAGACCGGAACGGAGGGGTTCCTGGTCGGCCTAGGGCTCGCCGTGCTGCCCGTGCCGCTGCTCCTGGCCGCGTTCCGGTGGCTCGACCGGGTCGCGCCCGGGCCCTGGCGCAACCTGCTGTTCGCGTTCGCCTGGGGGGCGTGCGCGGCGGCGCTGATAGCCATCGTCGCCAACAGCTTCGCCACGAGATGGATAGCCACGGCGACCGCGGATCCGACCAGCGCGGACACGCTCGGCGCGACGGTCATAGCGCCCGTCGTCGAGGAGTCCGCCAAGGCCGCGGCCGTCCTCCTGGTCTTTCTCTTCCGCCGACGGGACTTCACCGGGATCGTCGACGGGATGGTGATAGCGGGGGTCACCGCCACCGGGTTCGCCTTCACCGAGAACATCCTCTACCTCGGTACGGCCTTCGGTACGGACCAGCTCACCGGCGACCGCGGCATCGCCTCCGTCACCCTCGCCACCTTCTTCGTACGCGTCATCATGTCCCCGTTCGCGCACCCCCTCTTCACCGTCCTGACCGGCATCGGCTTCGGCATCGCCGCGCGCGCCGCGGACCGGCAGCATGCGCGGCGGGTCCTGCTGCCGCTGTGCGGGCTGCTGCCGGCGATGGGCATGCACGCGGTCTGGAACGGCTCGTCCACCTTCGGCGAGTACGGGTTCTTCGCCGTGTACGGGGTGTTCATGGTGCCCGCGTTCGGCCTGCTGACCTGGCTGGCGATCTGGACCCGGCAGCGCGAGCTGCGGACCGTTCGGGAGGAACTTCCGGCGTATGTGTACACCGGCTGGCTGGGGCCCGCCGAGCCGTTCACACTGGGCTCGATGGGGGCGCGGCGGCTGGCCCGCGACTACGCCGGCCACCACCTCGGCAAGCAGGCGGCGCGGGCGGTGGCCCAGTACGAGGCGTACGCGACGTCCTTGGCGTTTCTGCGGCAGCGCGGACGGCGGGGGCGGGCCGGGGCGGATTTCGTCGTACGGGAGCGGGAGTTGCTGGCCGAGCTGTGGCAGCGGCGCGAGGTGGCACGGCCGGCCCTGGAGTACGCGGCACGGGCGAACACTCCGACATGGCCGAGTCCGGGCACTCCGACATGGCCGAGTCCGGGCACTCCGGCGCCGTACGGCTACGCGGTGCTGCCCTACGCCCGTCCGACGGTGCCGTACCCGGCGTACAACCCGTACCGGTCGTAGCCCTGGACGCCTGGCTGAGCCGTACGGCTGCGCCCTCGGCTGGGCCCCGGGGCGCGGCGACCCCTGCACCGAGCAGCGGGCCGCCACCAGATCTCCCGAAGGCCAAGCAGCCGAACGATGGCTAGGGCGCGGCCCGCCACCGGCTCAAGACCCCTTCTCGCCCGGTCGAGAACAAACAACACGCCCCGTTGAAGGCACCGTTGCGGCGGCCTTGATGTTGCAGCCGCCCGCAGGATCCCGCAGGCGTTCTTCTCCCGCCCTCTGACGCTCGCCCTCTGACGTCAGGACGATGCCTGGGTCAGGCGGTTGGTCTCCTCTTCCGTCAGGGTCAGATCGGCCACGGCGAGCAGATCCGGGAGCTGTTCCACCGTTCGGGCCGAGGCGATCGGGGCGACCACCGTCGGCTGGGCCGCGAGCCACGCCAGCGCCACGGTGGAGACGGCGACACCGTGGGCCGTGGCGATCTCGTCCAGGACCGTGAGGACCTGCCGGCCGCGCTCGCTCTCCAGGTGCTTGGCCGCACCCGCGGCCCGCACGCTGTCGACGGTCGTGCCGGGGCGGTACTTGCCCGTCAGGAAACCGGCGGCCAGCGAGTAGTACGGGAGGGCGGCGAGGCCCGCGCGGGCGGCGATGTCCTGGAGCGGACCCTCGTAGGTGTCGCGCGAGACCAGGTTGTAGTGCGGCTGGAGCGCCACGTACCGGGCGAGGCCCTCGCGGTCGGAGAGGTCGAGGGACTCCTGGAGCCGCTCCGCGCCGATGTTGGACGCGGCGATGTACCGCACCTTGCCGGCCCGCACCAGTTCGTCGAGCGCGCCGATGATCTCCTCGACCGGCACCTCCGGCTTGTCGAAGTGCGTGTAGTAGAGGTCGATGTGGTCGGTGCCCAGCCGACGCAGCGAGGCGTCGGCGGCGGCCTTGATGTTGGCGGCGGACAGGCCCGGGAAGTCGGGGTGCTGGCTGACCTTGGTGGCGATCACGACGTCGGAGCGGTTGCCGCGCGCCTTGACCCACTTGCCGATGATCGTCTCCGACTCGCCGCCCTGGTTGCCCTCGACCCACGCCGAGTAGGAGTCGGCGGTGTCGATGAGGTTGCCGCCGGCGGCCGTGTAGGCGTCGAGGACGTCGAAGGACGTCGCCTCGTCGGTGCTCCAGCCGAAGACGTTGCCGCCGAGGGCGAGCGGGAAGACCTCGAGGTCGGAGGGGCCGAGTTTGTGAAAGGAAGTCATACCCACATTCAACAAACGCGGCGGAACACTTGATTCCACCGGCATGCGCAAAGATCCCGTAAACACCTGACCGGCAGGCCCTGACGTCGGGGGGATGCCGCCAGGACCGCCGGGGAACAGGGGATGTGCCGGGGGTGTGTCAGGGGGTGAGGCCCTTGCCGCGCAGCCAGGCCATCGGGTCGATGCCGCCGGACTGGCCGCCGGGGTGGACCTCCAGGTGGAGGTGCGGGCCGGTGACGTTGCCCGTGGCGCCCACGCGGCCGATGACGTCCCCGGTGCTGACCTTCTGCCCGACGCTGACGCTGATCGACGACTGGTGGCAGAACCACAGCTCGGTGCCGTCGTCGAGGGTGAGGACCGTGCGGTAGCCGTAGGAGCCGGCCCAGCCCGCCTCGGTGATCGTGCCGGTGTGGATGGCCTTGACCAGCGTGCCCGTGGGGGCGGCGAAGTCGAGGCCGGTGTGGTAGCCGGAGGACCACATGGAGCCGGCCTGGCCGAAGGTGCTGGTGATCGTGTACGAGGAGGTCGGCAGCGCGTACTGCTTGGCCAGCGCGGCCAGCCGCGCCTCCTCGGCCTTCTTCTTGGCGGCGGCCTCCGCCTTCTCCTTGGCTGCCTCCGCCTTCTCCTTGGCGGCGGCGGCCTGGACCGCGGCCGTCTGCTCCGCCTTGGCCGCCGCGTCGGCGACCTCCTTGTCGGCGGCGGACACGGCCGCGGCGACGGCCTTGGTCTCGGCTTGGCCCTGCTGCTGCTCGGCCTGCGCCATGATGCGGTGGCGCAGCGCCTCGCCGGCGTCGGTGGCGCCGTCGGCGCTGTCGGCCTCGGTCACGCCGACGCCGCTCAGGGCGGTCGGGGAACCCTTGGATTCCGGTGTGTCCGCGCCGTCGCCGAGCAGGGAGCCGACGGAGGGCAGGTCGGGCATGGAGATGGAGACCGGCGGCTTGCCGGTGTTGGCGCTGGCCATGCCGCCCGCGCCGACGGCGGCTATGACGCCGACGCCGAGGACCGTGGAGCTGCGGGCGAGTCCGCCGCCGCGCTGCTTGGCGACGCGGTGCCGGCCGCGTAGCGGGCGGATGGAGTCCTCGGTGGGGTTCCACTCCTCCCAAGGGCCCTCGTCGGTGCGGTAGTTGCCGTAGCCGAAGGTCTCGGTGCCGTACTGGCTCGGCGCGAACGGGGCTTCTGGGGCGGGCCGGTTGGACGCCACTCGGGCGTACTCCTTTCCTTCCTTCGCCTACCGGGTTAGCTGACGGGTTCGGAGCAGGAAGGTCTCCTACGCGCGTATACCGGCCGTGTCTCCACGGCGGCGTCCGCGTGATTCACCCCAAGGTGGTGGTTCCCCGGTTCCCTTGCGGGATTCGGCGCGTGCGCACGGAGCCGCCTCTTGTGACGGCTGGGACGACCGCGCTGCGTTATCGAACGTTAATAGACCCGGCGGGCAGATTCCAAGCCGTTCGGCTTGATCATTAACGCGATCGGGCACGGACCTTCGGCCCAGGACCGGCGAAAACCGGGCGACTTGACCACTCTCACGGGGAAACCCGGGAGGCCCGTGGGGCGTGACGGTGTTTCAGTCGCTATGCGGAGGGCGGTCGTCCGATCACCGGCGGTGACAATGATGTCGGCGAGACAATGATCAGGGCGGCCCGTGTGGCGGAAGACACTCGCGGAAAATACTCAGGGCCGGAATCCATGTACTGGATTCCGGCCCTGAGCCTTCAGTAGCGGGGACAGGATTTGAACCTGCGACCTCTGGGTTATGAGCCCAGCGAGCTACCGAGCTGCTCCACCCCGCGTCGGTGTGCCACCAGTGTACGCCATGTGCGGGATGGCAAGCACACGGGTAACCGTCCGGCGGGCGCGGCCGCTCGGACTGCCCGGCGGGCACGGCCGCTCGGGCCGCCCGGCAGGTGCGGCGCTTGGACCGGTGGACGTCTCCCTCTCGGACCGGGGGCGCGGCGGCTCGGGCCAGCGGGCGCGGTGGCTCGGATCGGCAGGCGCGCCTCTGGGGTCGGCAGGCGGGCCGCTCGGATTGGCGGGCGTCTCCCCCTGGGGATCAGGGGTCAGGGGCCTCCCCCTGGGATCAGGGGGGCACGGCGGCTTGGGCCGGCAGGCACGATCGCTCGGATTGGTAGGCGTCTCCCCCTCGAACCAGGGGGCAGGGCCGCTTGGGCCGACAGGCACGGCCGCTCGGGTCGGCGGACGCGGCGGCTCGCGCCGGCAGGCGGGCATGGTGGCTCGGGTCGGCGGATGTCTCGGCTGAAGGGGCGGGCCCGCTCCTTCAGCCGAGCAGATGGCGGTTCGGTTCCCGGGCCGACGCCTCGTACTCGGGCAGGACGACGACATCGACCCCCGCGGCCGTCAGCAGCCCGCTCCCGTCGGCCCCCGTGACGAACGTGTCCGGCTCCCGCCAGGCCGTGACCACCCGGCGCACCCCCGCTTCCAGGATCAGCCGCGCGCAGGGTGCGGGGCGCGAGGCCCGCCGGGCGCACGGCTCCAGGCTGCTGTAGACCGTGGCCGTGGCGAGCCGCGGATCCGCCGGGTCGATCTTGGCGAGCGCGGCCTCCTCCGCGTGCACCTGGAGGTCGCCCGCCTCCCGCGAGAATCCGCGCGCCAGTTCCGTTCCGTCCGCGGCCACCACGACCGCGCCCACGCTGAACGCCGTCCGTGAAGGCGGGCACTGCGCCGCCAGCCCGCAGGCGATCCGCAGCCAGTGCCGGTCCGCGGCGACGGCCGTCCGGCCGCTTCCGGGGGCGGTCGGCTCGTACCGCATCAGGACCACGTCCTCGATCCGTCGGGTCTCCAGGAGCCGTAGCCGCCCCCGCTGGTACTCCCCCGGCCCGAACAGCCGGGGCGCCCCCGGATCGCCGACGAGCAACGGGGCGACGACGAGCTGGAGTTCGTCGGCGAGGCCCTGCCGGAGCAGTTGCGTGTGGACGGTCCCGCCGCCCTCGACCATCAGACGCCGCACCCCACGCGCCTCGTACAGGTGGGAGAGGAGCGCCGGCCAGTCGAGGCCGGGGCCCAGCGGGACGACGTCGGCCGCGATGCCTGCCCGCCGGGCCCGCTCGGCGCCCGCGTCCGTCGTATAGAGGACCCGCTCGCCGCCGGTGTGCCAGAACCACGCGGCCGGGTCCAGGTCGCCCGAGCCGCTGACGGCGACCTTGAGCGGGTACTCCGGGCGGCCGACGGCGACCCGGGCCGCGCGCCGCTCGGGCGCGTTGACCAGGAGCCGCGGGTTGTCGGCGCGGATCGTGCCCGCCCCGATCAGGATCGCGTCGACGGATGCACGCACCGCGTCGACCCGGTCGAAGTCGGCCGGGCCGGACAGGAGCAGCCGCTCGGGGCCGGTGTCGTCCAGGAAGCCGTCGAGGGAGACGGCGGCGGACAGCAGGACGTACGGGAAGGGCATCGGCGTGCTCCAGCGTGGAGACGGGCGGAATGGGTTAGCTGGTTCGGGGGCCGGTTCGGGCGGGTTTGCCTTGGGTGGGCCTGGTTCAGCGGGCTTGGTTCGGACAGGGCTTGGCTCGGGTGGGCTGGTATGAGCGGGGCTTGGCTTGGGCGGGCTTGGTTCAAGTTTGAAACAAACTTACACTGGTGGCATGACGACCCGCTGGCTCACCCCCGAGGAGCAGCGCGCCTGGCGCGCGTACCTCGCGGCCTCCCTGCTGCTGGAAGACGCGATCGACCGGCAGCTCCAGCAGGACGCCGGCATGCCGCACCTGTACTACTCCATCCTGGCCAACCTCTCCGATGCGCCGGAGCACCGGCTGCGGATGACCGACCTGGCCGAGCAGTCGAAGATCACCCGCAGTCGGCTGACGTACGCGGTGACCCGACTGGAGAAGGACGACCTGGTCCGGCGCGAGGGGTGCCCGTCGGACCGGCGCGGCAGCATCGCCGCGCTGACGGAGGCGGGGTCGGCGGCCCTGGAGCGTACGGCTCCCGGGCACGTCGAGACGGTGCGCGCCGCCGTCTTCGACCACCTCAGCGAGGAGCAGGTGGGGCAGTTGGAGGAGATCTGCACGGCGATCGCGCGGGCGCTCCACGGGGACGGGGCGCGCCCCGCGCCCGAGGACCTGCCCTGGCGGCGACGGTCGGCGCCGTCGTGCCCGTAACCTCGCCCACCCACACCCTCCCCCCTGCCCGTGGCCTCTCCCCGCCCGCAACCTCGCTCGCTTCGCGCCCCTGCCTTCTTCACGGCCCAGACAGAATCCTATTGCTTCAAATTTAAAGCATGGAGTAGGCTCCCCAGCCGTAGATCTGCTTCAAAACTCAAGCAGATGCGTCCATCGGACCCGGAGAACCCGCATGCCCGACACTCCCGTCGCCACACCGCGTGCCCGCGTCCGGGTACCGCTGCGCTTCCACGACGGATACGCCGTCGACGCCGACCTCGTCACCTTCCACGGCCTCGCGGACGGCCAGGAGCACCTCACCGTCGTCCTCGGCGACCCCGGCCCCGTCCCACTGGTGCGGCTGCACTCCGAATGCCTGACCGGCGACGTCTTCGGCTCGGCCCGCTGCGACTGCGGCCCCCAGCTGCGCGAGGCGGTCGAGCGCATCGCCGACCGCGGCGGCGTCCTGCTCTACCTCCGCCAGGAGGGCCGCGGCATCGGCCTCTACAACAAGCTCGACGCGTACGCGCTGCAGGACCAGGGCCTGGACACCTACGAGGCCAACGCCGCGCTCGGCCTGCCCGAGGACGCCCGCGACTACACGGCCGCCGCCCAGATGCTGCGCGCCCTCGGCATCGAGGAGCTGGACCTGCTGTCCAACAACCCCGACAAGGCCGAGCAGTTGCGGACACTGGGCGTCGGCGTCCGTGAGCGGGTGCCGACCGGTGTCTTCACCACCGCCCACAACGTCCGCTATCTGCGGGCGAAGGTGCTGCAGACCCAGCACACCCTGCCGCTCGGTGAACTGACGGAACGTCACGTCGGCTGACTCGGCCCCGCGGTGACGGCAGTGCCGAACAGGCCGGGAGCAGCGACGCGGGCAGCAGGGCGAGGGCGAGGGCGAGCCGGGCCAGGGTGAGCAGGACCGACGCGACGCCGTACGCGAGACGAACCGAAGTCGCTCGGGACCTGAACTCCGCCGGTGTCAACGCCCCTCGGGCGCTGCCTTTGTTTTCAGGCCCGTGTGTGAGCGGCCGCGCTCAAGGCCGGGAAGAGCCGGCGTCGGTCCGGGCTGCGGCGACCAGCGCTGCCAAGCGGTCCTCGTCGATGCCTCCGGCCGTCGTCGCGGCGACCCGGCCGTGCCGGTCGACGACGAACGTGACCGGGAGACCCTGCGTGGTCGTCAGACCCCTGGCCAGGGCGCGGAACCGGTCTCCGGCGGGGTCCAGGATGCTGGGATAGGCCATGTGGAACTCGCGGGCGAAGTCGTGGGCCGCGGCGGAGGAGTCGTCCTCGTTCAGGCCCAGGACGACGACGTCCTGGCTCTTCGTCTTCTCGTCGTAGCGCGTCAGTGCGGGGGTTTCCTTGCGGCAGGGGCCGCACCAGGAAGCCCATACGTTGACCACGACCGTCTTGCCCTTGTAGGCGGCGAGGCTTGTCGGGCGGCCGTCGATGCCGGTGCCGGTGAGGTCCGGTGCGGTGGGACGGTAAGCAGCGTCGATCATGAGTGCTCCGTCCGCGCCGAGGTGGTGGCCCGGGGTGCCGTGCGGGTCGTCCCTGGCGACGGTCACGCCGATGAGGATCCCGGCGCCGACGAGGGCGGCCAGGAGGGGGCCGTAGATGCGAGCGGGCGGGCGTTTCATGCGGGTTCCTTCGTGGGGACCGGGCCTTCGGTCAGCTGTCGGTGGCGCCGATGCAGTGGTTGTGCCGGCGGATCGGCCGGACGATCCGGCTCAGTTCCACCAACGCACCGTCGACGGCGGTGTCCTGGGCGGAGATGGAGACCTCGACGGCGGGGCTGCGCCCGTAGGTGATGATCACCTTGCGGCCGTTACGGGACTCGGCCTGCTGGTAGACCCAGTCCACACCATCGACGGTGACGCACAGGTCGGTGGTCGGGGCGGGCGGTTCCAGCCCGCAGCGCAGGACCACGGACTTGTCTCCCCATACGGCGACGCCCGGTGTGCCGGTGCCTTCCAGCCTGTGTCCGTCCAGCGTTGCCGGGTAGCCCCTGGCGATACGCGCGCAGGCGGGAGCGTCGGCATGGGGCCCCTGCTCGATGCCATAGGTCGGCGAGGTCAGTTCGCGCGCCACGAGGACGGCCGTGAGACCGACGGCGGCGGCCGCGAGACCGAGGACGAACCAAATTCTGCGGGATGGGCGGGCCATTCCGGAATACCCCCGATTTTGAGCTGGACGACATTGTCTGCTGGTCGTACGGAACAGTACGCCCCGGCTCAACTGCCCTTGTGGACACCTCCCTTTGGGCAACGGGCCGGTAATTAAAGTCAGTTCACTGTCAATGGCAGCCGTTAGGTTGATCAGTGATCACCGCTGAACTCGGGGCACGGGGCTCTGCTGGAAAACGCGGCCGTGTCGGCGTGCCCCCGGGCGTGTCTCGGTTGGGCTGTATTTTCTCTGTATTTGTGCGTACAGATGGTCTGGATATCGCGTACAGCGCTCTGTGTGAGGGTGGGGGCCTGGGTTCCGGTATGGGCCCGGAAGCGCGAGGAGGAGAAGTTGTTCTACGACCAGGTCCCCCAGCCTGACGTCCGGCACCCCCTGGAGACCCTGAACGAGATCGAGAACAACGCGGCGCTCGACCAGGAGTTGCTGCTGCGCGACGTCGGCGCCGCTTGGGCGAGCCTTCTGGCGGCGTTTGTGGACACACTGAGCGAAATGGCGTTGCGGGAGAGCGGTCACATCGCCGGGTACGGCCTGGATGAGGGGCACGCCGGCGGTTGTGGGTGACGAGAAGTACGTCGGCGGTTGTGGGTGACGAGAGGGGCGAGGCGTCGCGGCGGACGCGGTCAGTGTGCGCGCACGCGTGGCGCGTCAGCTGACGCGGGCCGGGTGCAGGGGGCTGACTCTCGCCCAGGTCTGGCGGTGTCGCCGGGCGTAGAGCCGCACCAGTGACGGCAGTCGGTAGCCCGCGAGGCCGCCCGGCGGGGCGGCGTCCTCGGGCCTGACCTGTAGGAGTTGGGAGTCCACCAGTTGCTCCAGCAGTTCCTCGGCGTCATCGACGGCGTGGCCGAGCAGGGCGGCCGCGTGCGGTGCGGTGAAACAGCTGAGACCGGCGGACGCGAGCACGCGAAGGGCGTCGGCCGCGCGCTCTGGTAGCAGCTCCAGCGCCGATCGCATGCCCCGGGCGACGTCCAGGCACCCGATGCGCAGTTCCGCGAGCCTGCGCTCCTCCACCGACAGACGGTCGGCGAGCCGGGCGACGGACCAGTGCGGTCGGGCGGCGAGCCGGGCGCCGGCGATGCGCAGCGCGAGCGGCAGCCGGTCGCACAACTCGGCGACGCGCAGCGCCGCTTCGGGCTCGGCGGCGAGCCGCTCCACGCCGGCCGCCGAAGCCAGCAGCGCCACCGCCTCGGCCGAGGCCATCGGACCGAGCCGGACCAGCCGTACCGCGTCGAGCGAGGCAAGTGCGGGGTGCACTCCGGTGACGACCACACGGCTCTCCCCGCCGCCCGGCCGCAGGGGGCGGACCTGGAGGTCGTCGGCGGCGTTGTCCAGGACGATGAGCATACGGCGGCCCGCGACGAGGGTACGGAAGAGCTGCGCGCGCTCGTCCGTCCCGGTGGGCTGACGTTCCGCCTCGGTGCCGAGCGCGCCCAGGAACCAGCCGAGCACCTCGTGCGGAGTGCGGGGGCGGCCCTCACCGGTGCGCAGGTCCGCGTACAACTGCCCTTCGGGGAAGTCCTGTCGGCACCGCCCGGCGACCCACACGGCGAGCGACGAGGCGCCGGTGCCGGGCGGGCCGCTGATCACGATGTCATGGCGGTCGCGCAGTGCGGCGGTCACCGTCCGCGCCGCCTGGGTCCGGCCGACAAGGTCCGCGGACGCCGCCGGCAACAGGGCCGGCACCGGTGTGCGGCCCTCTGCGGTGCCGACCGCGAAGGCACTGGACAAAGCACTGGACTCGGTCGTGGGTGGATGGTCCTGCCTGGTGTCGGCGGAGTGCGCCATGGGTGTGGGTGCTGTGCTGCGTCCTGGTCGGGGGCCGGGTGCGGCTCCCGGCGTGGTCGCGGGCAAGGCCGCTTCGGGCCGGGCGGGTGCCGTAGCCGTAGTCGTAGCCGTAGCCGTAGCCGTAGCCGTGGGTGCTCGGCGCCTTGTCGTGGACCGGTGAACCGCCCTCGCGGGAGCCGGTGTTCCGGGGGTGGCCGTGTGCTCCGCCGGAGCCGTGGTGCCTGCCGCGCCGTCGGCCGCCAGGGCGTGCACCGTGATCGTCGGGTGTTCGGGGGCCTCGGGGCCCGGCAGGGTGCCGGTGAGGATGCTCTGCTGGAGGGCGTGGAGTTCGGGGCCCGGGTCGATGCCGAGGTCCTCGCGGAGGATGCGGCGTCCGTTCTCGTAGACGGCCAGGGCGTCGGCCTGGCGGCCGCTGCGGAACAGGGCGGTCATCAACTGGCCGCGCAGCCTGTCGCGCAGCGGATGGCCGGCGACATGTCCGGTCAGGCCCGGGACCAGGTCCCCGTGACGGCCGAGGGCGAGGGCCGCCTCGATGTGGTGTTCCAGCGCCGCCAGGCGTGCCTCCTCCAGGCACGGCCCCTGCGCTGCGGCGAGCTGCTCGGTGACGCCGCCGAGGGCCGGACCGTGCCACAGTGCGAGGGCACCGGCGAGGCTGCGCTCGGCCGACGCGAACCGTCCGCCGCGCAGGGCCGCACGGCCCTCCTCCACCAGTGTTCGGAAGGTCTCCCAGTCGAGGGTGGCCCGCCCGAGTTCCAGGCGGTAGCCGGTGCCGTGCCGGGTGAGGCCGGCCTCGGGTCCGAGCCGGGTGCGCAGCCGCGACACATATGTGTAGAGCCGGCTGGTGCCGCCTGTGGGCGGGTCCGCGCCCCAGAGCAGGGTGGTCAGCTGTTCGTCCGTGACGACCCGGCCGTGCGCGATCGCCAGAGCGGCGAAGGCGGCCCGCTGCTTGGCCCCGTCGAGCGGGACACAGCGCCCGTCGCGCTGGGCACTGACGGGACCCAGAATCCTGAACTCCATGCGGGACTCCCCTGGTTGGCGGACTGACTGCCGCGGCGACGAGTGTCGTGCGCCGCCGCACGGCAGCCTGGCGGCCCGGTCAGCTGCTGCGCACGGCCACGTAGTCGCACAGCGCGAACAGCGCGCGCAGGGCGGGCAGCCCGGGCAGCGGGGCGAGAGCCGCCCGGGCCAGGTCGAGGCGGCGGTGCAGCACGGCCTCGGTCTCGGCGAGGGCGGGCGAACGGGCGAAGAGTTCCAGGGCGCGGGCCGCGCTCTGCTCCGGTACGGGGCCCGCGGCGAGCAGTTCCCGCAGTTCCGCGTCCTGCGGGTGCCGGCCCGCCAGGGCCAGCAGGATGGGGAGGGTGGGCACCCCCGCCAGCAGGTCGGTGCCCCGTTCCTTGCCGCTGGCCCCGGCCGGGGAGCGCAGGTCGAGGAGGTCGTCGGCGATCTGGAAGGCGATACCCAACTCCTCGCCGAACCCGGTCAGCGCGGCCACGTGCTCGTCGGGCGCGCCGGTCTGGAGGGCGCCGATGCCCAGGGACATGGACAGCAGAGCCGCCGTCTTGCCGGACAGCACCCGGAAGTAGTGATCGACCTGGTTCTCGCCCCCGGCCGGCCCGGTCAGTTCCAGGAGCTGACCGGCGACCAGGCGGTCCGCGGTCGCGGCGTGCAGACGGAACACGGCGGGGCTGAGGTCGGCGGCCAGCCGGGCGCCTCGGGCGAGCAGCCAGTCGCCGCTGAACACGGAGGTCCGGGCGCCGAAGCGGGCATGGACGCTGGCCACTCCGTGCCGCAGGGCGGCGCGGTCCATGACGTCGTCGTGGTGCAGGGAGGCTATGTGGACCAGTTCGGCGACTACGGACGCCTCGGTGACACCGGGCCGCCAGGGTTCGCCGAACTCGGCGCCGAGCAGGACGAGCAGCGGGCGCAGCCGCTTGCCTCCGGCGCGGGCCAGGTGCCCGGTCACCTCGGCGATCCGGGGGTCGTCGGCATCCCGTGTGGTGCTCAGGAGCAGTTTCTCGGCGTGCTCCAGCCCTGCCCGCAGTCGTCTGCCGAGGTCGGGGCTCTCCAGGGCGAGGTGGTCGACGATCCCTGTTCCCTGAGAGATTGAGGCGTCCTCCACAGCCACGGGAATACGTCGCACGCTCATCGACACCTTTCCGGGACACCGTGGCGCACTGAACACTCCGTGCATCCAGGCGACAACTCTGTGATCGCCGGGTGGAGTTCTCAACGGGCCTGGCATCAACGTGCCATCGCGGCGGAAGGCATCGGCCGACCCCATAGCGTGTACCTCTGCGTACCTCTGCGTACCTCTGCCGCGCTGTCGGCCGTCGGACACCGGAGCGCGCACCGGGGCCCACCGCCCACCGGCGCGCGCGGGGATCGTGGGGAATCCGCCAGAGAGGCAATCCGCCAGAGGCGTCAGGGTGGTTGGCGCCGCTCACGTCGTCCTCGATCCGTCGGCCGGCAGGCTCAGGTGTCGCGCCCGAGGTCGTCCACCGCGCGGCGCGCCCCGTGCGGTACACCGCCGGGGCCGGGTCGGGGCGCTGGCAGATAGCTGCCAGTGACCGCGGTCGGAGCCGGCGGCCCTGCCTAGACTCTGCCGCGCCCCACTCGCACCGACCACCGGAGGTTCTCCCCCCACACGGAGCCGCCGGGCGTGCTCCGCGGACCGTTCCCGAGCGGGCCAGAGCCCCACCGCGGATTCCGTTCGGCCTCGCCCCGGATTCCGCTCGGCCCCACCGCGGATTCCGCTGGGCCGGGCCCGACGCCCGTAACTCTCAAGGCTCCGACCCACACCCGCCGGCCGGGATCCTTGCGCTTACTCGCCGCCGTGCACGGCGGCGCGCTCCACGGCCTTGGAGCTCCGAACAGAATGGGAGTCCGATCAGCGTGCGGCGTCTGGTGCGTGCGATCGCAAGGCGCCGGAAGGTCCTCGTAGCGGAGCTACTAGGGCCTTTCGGCAACACCGCGTGGGGGCACCTCCCGGCCGAAGGCTGGGGGAGTGCGTGCCAGGCGTCGCACGCCGGGCGCCCATTCTGTTCGGAGCTCTTAGAGCGCCGGCTCAGGTGGCGCGTCCCTCACGAAGCCACCGGGCGCCGCATCGCCCCCCCCCACCGCCGGAAAGCACAGATTTCACACGTTCGCTAAGGAGTCCCATGTTCGGACGGATCGGACAGGCTGTCGTCCGCCGCCCCTGGTTGACCATCTCCGCCTGGATTGTCGCTGCGGTCGCGCTGGCCGTGTTCGCTCCCCAGCTGAAGGCGACCAGCGACCAGGCCGACTTCCTGCCCTCGCACTACGAGTCGGTCCAGGCAGAGAAGATCCAGCAGAAGGCATTTCCGCACAACGAAGCGCCCGCGGCCATCGCGGTGTTCCAGCGGTCCGACGGCGCGTCGCTGACGAAGGCGGACCGCGAGAAGGTCGTCGAGGTCTCCGCCGGTCTCCAGCGCCTCGGCATCGACAAGATCAAGCAGATCGAGACCAGCCAGGACGCGGTCTCCCCGAACGGTGAGATAGCGCTCTCCAGCGTCATCGCGACCACCAAGGACGCCTACGACCCGGGTCTGATGGACTCGGTGAAGAAGCTGCGCGAAGAGGTGAAGCCGCTGCTCAAGGGCAGCGACCTGAAGGTCGGCTTCACCGGTGCGGCCGCCAGTGCGCTGGACTCGAAGGAGTCCTCCGGCGACACCGATTCCATGATCATGTCGGCCACGCTGCTGCTCATCGTTCTCCTGCTGCTGATCATCTTCCGCAGCCCGCTGATCGCGGTGCTCCCGGTGGTGATCATCGGCCTTGCCTTCATGGTCGCCACCGGCCTGCTCTCCACCGCCGCCGAACTCGGCGGTCTGAAGGCCGACAACTCCATCTCCGCCATCCTCATCGTGGTGCTGTTCGGCGTCGGCACCGACTACATCCTGTTCCTGCTCTTCCGCCACCGCGAACTCCTGCGCGAGGGACAGGACCCCAAGCAGGCCATGGTCAACGCGGTCAGCCTGGTCGGTGAGACCGTGGCGTCCGCGGCCGGTGCCGTCATCGTCGCCTTCCTCGCGCTGCTGCTGTCCACCATGGGCATGCTCCGGACCATGGGTCCCTCGCTCGCCATCTCCGTCGCGGTGGCCCTGGCCGCCGGGCTCACCCTGGTGCCCGCCGTCTTCTCGCTGCTCGGCACCAAGGCGTACTGGCCTTCCAAGTCCTGGCGGCGGCAGCCGAAGAACGTCCTCGCCGGCCGCGTCGCCGCTCTCGGCGCCCGGCGCCCCGGTGCGGTCGCCGCGGTCACCGGCGGGGTCCTCGCCGTGCTCGCCGTGGGTGTGCTCGGCTTCCGCGCCGAGTTCGACACCACCAGCTCGCTGCCGTCCGGCCTTGAGTCGGTCAAAGCGATGAAGGACATGCAGCGCGGCTTCTCCGCCGGGCAGTCCGACCCGACCACCGTCTATCTACGCAGCGACGGCGACGCCAAGCTGACGAAGAATCAACTGACCGCGTTCGGCGGTGCGGTGGGCAAGGTCGAGGGGGTCGGCCAGGTCTCCCCCGCCCTGCTCGGCAAGGGCGGCACGGTCGCCCAGTACAACGTGGTCCTGAAGTACAAGCCCTCCAGTGACAAGGCCCTCTCCCTGGTCTCCGGCGCACTGCGGGACACCGCACACCGGGCGGCGCCCGAGGGCACCACGGTGGTGGTCGGCGGCACCACGGCGGTGCTGGCCGACATCCAGACCGCGGTGAATCACGACTACAAGGTCGTCTTCCCGGTCGCGGGCCTCGCCATCATGATCATCCTGGGGCTGCTGCTGCGCAGCGTGATCGCCCCGCTGTATCTGATGGTGTCCGTCGCGCTCGGTTTTGGAGCCACGCTCGGCGCCACCGTCTGGCTGTTCCAGGACGGCCAGGGCAAGGACGGGCTGCTCTTCACCCTGCCGGTGATCGTCTACCTTTTCGTGGTGGCGATCGGCACCGACTACAACATCCTGATGGTGAGCCGGCTGCGGGAGGAGATCCGGCGGGGCAGCACCCCCCGGGAGGCCGCCGCACGGGCCGTCGCCGCCTCGGTGCCGACCATCGGCGCGGCCTCGGTCATCCTGGCCGGGACCTTCGGGGTGCTGATGCTCGCCAAGAACACCATGCTCCAGCAGATGGGCTTCGCGGTCGCCTTCGGCATCCTGCTGTCCGCGTTCGTGATGGCGATGTTCCTGGTGCCCGCGCTGACCACGCTGCTCGGCCGCCGCGCCTGGTGGCCCGGCCACAAGCCCGGCACGGCCGCCCCCGTCGAATCCGGGGCGGCGCCCGGCGGCCACGAGACCGACCGCACGCTCGTACGGAACACGTGATCCCACCGAGAGGAGGGCGCCGCCCGGTCACCGCCGCGCAAGCGGGGGCCGGGCGGCGCACGCATGTATGGAACTCACCCTCTTCCTGATCGTCGCCGCCGCCACACTCGTCGTCACCGTGTCCCTGCTGTCCGTCGGGGCCCGGCGACTGCTCGGCCTGAGAATCGGCAAGGCGCGCGCCGCCCTCGCCAGCCTGGCGGCCCTGGGCGCCAGCGTCATGATCGGCTCCGCCATGGGCGAGGCCCGCCACACGCCGCTGGTCTCCGTACAGATCGGCCTGACGCTGCTGGCGGCGGTCGGCTTTCTCGCGCTGTCCGAGGCGGTGGTGCCGTCCGGTTCCCTGTCCGGCGTGGTCCGCTGGCCCCACCGGATACGCGACCGGCTGGCCCGTACCCGCCGCTACGGCCAGCTGAGCCGGATCGCGATGCGGCACGGCCTCGGCGACGCGCTGCGCGGCCGGGGCCTCAAGGGTCCCGAGGGGTCGCTGGAACGAGCGCGCCTGGCACGGCGGATGCGGCTCGCCCTGGAGGACGCGGGCGCCACCTTCGTCAAGCTCGGCCAGGTCCTCTCCACCCGCTACGACCTGCTGCCGCCCGAGTTCGTGGCGGAACTCACCACGCTCCAGCACCAGGTGACACCGGATCCCTGGGAGGAGGTCAAGCAGGTGCTGACGGCGGAACTCGGCGACGAACCCGAGGCGTTCTTCGCCGAGTTCGACCCCGAGCCGCTGGCCGCCGGCTCCATCGCCCAGGTGCACCGCGCCCGGCTCGCCACCGGCGAGGACGTCGCGGTCAAGGTGCAGCGGCCCGGCGCCCAGTCGGTGGTCGACCTCGACCTCGACATCCTGTTCCGGATCAGCCGCAAGATAGAGGAGAGCACCTCCTGGGGCCGCGATCTCGGCACCATGGACCTGGCGGAGGGCTTCGCGCTCTCCCTGCACGAGGAGCTCGACTTCCGTATCGAGGCCCGCAACATGGCCACGATACGGGCCGCCGCCGAGAGTCCCGAGCAGACCTCCCGGGTGCGCATGCCCCGTGTGTACGAGGAGTTGTCCGGCAAGCGGGTCCTCGTCCTGGAGTGGCTGGAGGGCACGCCGCTCAACGCGGCCGGCGAAGCCATCGAGGAACGCGGCCTGGACCGCGCCAAGCTGGTCCGGCAGCTCATGGAGTGCATTCTCGAACAGATCATGATCGGCGGGGTGTTCCACGCCGATCCGCATCCCGGCAACATCATGCTGCTGCGCGACGGAGAGCTGGGGCTGCTCGACTTCGGCTCGGTGGGCCGGATCGGCCGGGTGCTGCGGGAGGCGCTCGGCCAACTGCTGCTCGCCATCGACCGCGGTGACCCGGTCGCGCTCTCGGACGCGCTCCTCGAACTGGTCGACCGGGGCGAGGACACCGACGAGCGGCTCCTGGAGCGGAGCCTGGGCCGCTTCATGGCGCGCCATCTCGCCCCCGGCACCCGGCCGGACAGCGAGATGTTCTCCGACCTGTTCCGCCTCGTGGCCCGGCACGGTCTGACGGTGCCACCGGAGATCGCGGCCACCTTCCGCGCGCTGGCCACCCTGGAAGGGGCGATGACGCAGCTGAATCCCGGGTTCGACATCATCGCCGAGGCGCGCACGTTCGCGTCGGCGCAGGTGCGGCGGAAGGTGCGGCCGGAGTCCGTCGGCCGGGCCCTCGCCGAGGAGGCGCTCACCCTCGCCCCGGTGCTGCGCCGGCTGCCGCGCCGCATCGAGCGCATCACCGGCAACCTGGAACAGGGCAAACTCGGCGTCCAGGTCAGGCTGCTCGCCGACCCCAGGGACCGGCACTTCGTACGCGGCCTGGTGCACGATGCGGTGCTCGCCTTCCTCGGCGGGATCACCGCCCTCGTCGGCGTGCTGCTGCTGGGCACCGACCACGGCCCGCGGCTCGGCCCCTCGCTGACGCTCTATCAACTGATGGGCTATCACGTGCTGCTGGTCAGCAGCGTGCTGGTGATCCGCGTGGTGTTCCATGTCTTCCGCGCACCGAGACGGTGGTAGCCGACCGGACAGGACAGGCCCCGAGGCAGGTCGGGACGGAGCGGCCGGTCAGGCGGAGCGCAGGGCGACGGGCGCGCTGCTGTATCCGTAGAGGAAGTTGGAGAACACCCGCTCGGCGGTGCCGCGCGACTCGATGCCCGCCACCATCTCGCGCAGCGCGGACAGCAGTGCCTTCAGCTCCGCCCGGCCGAGGAAGGCGCCGAGGCAGAAGTGATGGCCGAAGCCGAAGGTCGCGTGTTTGTTGGCGGTGCGGCCCAGGTCGTAGCGGCGCGGGTCGGGGAAGACGGTCTCGTCGAAGTTGGCGGAGGTGTTCCACAGCGTGACGATGTCCCCCGCCGGGATCGTCCTGCCGCCGATCTCCACGTCCTTGGTGGCCCGGCGGCCGAAGTGCATCGCGGGCGTGGTCCAGCGCAGCACCTCCTCGGTGGCGCTGTCCACGGTGACCTCGCCCGCCTTGAACGCCCGCCACTGCTCGGGGTGTTCGATGAAGGCGAGGATCGCGCCGATGGAGGCCATCCGGCTGGACTCGTCGCCGCCGATGATGAGGCTGTAGCAGTTGAAAACGATCTCCTCCTCGGTCAGCGGGCGCCCCTCGACCTCGGCGGTGGCGAGGGTGCTGACGACGTCGTCACCGGGCTTCTTGCGGCGGTGGCGGGCCAAGTCGGAGAAGTACAGCAGGATCTCGTTGCGGGCCAGCCAGGCGTCCTCGGGGCTGCCGTCGCTGTTGTCCGCGCTCAGCACCTGCTTGTTCCAGTCGAGCAGCGGCTGCCGGTCCTGCGGGGGCACCGCCATCAGGTCGCAGATGGTGCCCATCGGGATGTGCTCGGCGATCGCCTCCGCGTAGTCGAAGCTCTCCCGGTCGAGGACCTGGCCGAGCAGGTCCCGGGTGCGCTTGTCGACCTGCTCCACCACATGGGTCAGGGCCCGCGGCGAGAACGACTTGAGCATCAAGGTGCGGATCGCGCGGTGCCGGGCGCCGTCGGTGACGGCCAGCATCTTGCCGGCCGCCGAGTCGCCGCCCTGCAGCAGGGTGGCGAGCACGTTGCCGCGCTCGGAGGTGAAGCGCGCGTTGTCCTTGTAGACGGCCACCACGTCGTCGTAGCGGGTGAGGGCCCAGAACGCCGGCCGGCCGCCGGTGGGCCGGTGGTGGTGGACGGGCCGCTCGGTGCGGAAGCGCTGCCACAGGTCGTGCAGCCGGTCCGGGGTGTCGGTGCCGAAGGTACGGGGATCGGTGAGGTCGAAGGTGTCCAGGTCGGCCTGCGGGGCGGGGACGGTGTCGGTGTCGGTGCTTGTGGTCATCTTCGCGGTTCCGGTCATGTCGAGGGTCGGTGACTGGCTTATGGGAGTGACTGGCTTGTGAGGGTGGCGACTTGGGGGCATCGCACGGGCGGGCCCGGCGGTGCGGCGACTCGTTCACGCCGCACGGGTGGGTCCGGCCGCATGGGTGTGTTCGGCCGCACGGGTGGGTCCGGCGGAGCGTGCCGGACCCGCCCCGGGGGCCAGGGCCTGTCGTCACCTTCCGGGCGTCGCCCGAGGGGCGGCCGGTGCGGCGATGGCGTCGCGGGGCCGGGAGCACCTCCCGGCCGAAGGCTGGGGGAGGGAAGGTGACGACAGCCCCTAGGGCCGGGCGGACTGTTCCTCGGCGCGTCGGCGGATGCCGTGCAGCCACTCGCGGCGGATCAGGCCGCTGGGCACCCGGATGAGCGCCCAGTAGCGGGCGAAGCGGCGCCGGGACGCCGGGTCGGTACTGATCACCCGGGTCTCGGTGGTCAGCCGCCCCTCGACGACCCGGAAGTCGAAGGCGACCTTGTAGTGGCCGTGGCGGTCGAAGGCGGCAAAGGTCGCATCGAGCGGTTCGGTCAGGGTGGCCGGGCCCTTCGGCTCCTCGATGGACACCACCGCGCCGATCACCAACTGGTCCCCGTCACGGTGGAGTCGGGTGAAGCCGCCGTCGGTCATGGAGGTGATGAAGGGCTCCTTCGCCTTGTCCCGCTTGGTGCCGAAGGAGCCGAACATCAGCAGTGCGTGGCACAGCGGCAGATCCCGCCATCTCGTCTCCTCCACCGCCCGCAGCACCTCGGCGCGCGGTGCGCGCACCGCCACCTCGTGCCGCTCCCGGTGGTCCCACTGGGGCAGGAGCCGGTCCAGTGCCCGGTCCGCCATGTCAGGTCGCCTCCGCGGGTGCCGCTCCGTAGGAGCGCCGGGTGCGCCGCTGGAAGCCGCGCGCGAGGAAGGTGAACAGGATCCCGCCGAGCATCCAGTACGGCTCGTACAGGAGGACGCTGAAGCGCTCGTCGCCGGTCAGCGGAGTCTCACGCCGACCGGCGAGGAAGACGGCCAGATCCACCATGGCGGGCGCCGCGTGACAGATCATCAGCACGGAGCAGAACCAGGCGCCGCCCAGGACGAACCCGCGGGGGAAGGCCATCCCCCAGTCCTGCACCAGCGCGAGCGCGCCGACGGCGCCCACCAGGTTCATCGGGATGGCTATCAGGTCGATGACGAACAGCGGCTTGTTGTCGACCAGGGACTGGTGGGGCGGTAGCCCCAGGGTGCCGCCCAGCGCCCAGTAGGCGTGGAAACCGGCGAACACGGTCATCCACACGCAGGCCACGTAACCTGTTCTGCGCTCCCATGTCTTCGCGGGCCGGGACCGGCGAGCCCGCTCGGCCACCAGGGCGCCTACGCGGTCGCGTGCAGTGAGCGTGTTGTGCATCAGATTCCCATCGAAGTGAGGTGTGCCGGACAGTGCGGTCCGGTCCGTTGTGCGACCGGCCCGCGCCACCCTCTCAGCCTGGCAGGCCGGGTCCGTGCCCCGCGGGGCATCCGTAGACGGTCTCGCCCTGTGGACCGGTGGACGGCATCTCCCCGGGTGCCGCGTGGACATGGCTGCGCGCGTTGTGCAACTCGGGGAAGAACCACTTGTCCAGGGTGGAGCGGAGAAACTCGGAGCCCGAACTGCCGCCGGTGCCGGGCCGGGTGCCCAGCGCGCGGACGACGAGGAGCCAGTGCTGGTAGCGCCATCGGTGGAAGAGCGCGTCGTACTCCAGGAGGTCCTCGGCGGTGTCGCGCAGCTCCTCCTCCGGCAGGTCGGGCCCGAACAGTTCCTCGGGGGTGAGCCCGCGGCGTTGCAGGGCCTGGCCGAAGACGTCGTGCAGGCTGGGCTCGTCGAAGCGCAGTTGCAGCCGCTCCCGCTCCGCGGCGGTGGCTCCCGGCAGCTTGAGGTAGCGGCTCTCGCGCGAGCCGGAGAGCATCTCCAGCTCGCGGAACTGCACCGACTGAAACCCACTGGACTCACCGAGGGCGCCGCGGAACTCGTTGAATCCGGCCGGGGTCATGGTGGTCAGCACGTCGACGTGCTCCAGCACCAGTGAGACGATCCGGATCACCCGGCGCAGGCCCCGGCGGGCGTGCCCGAAGCGCTCCCCCGCCAGCGCCTCGCGCACCTCCTCCAGCTCGTGGAGCGCGCAGCGGAACCACAGCTCGATGGCCTGGTGGGTGACGATGAAGAGCATCTCGTCGTGGGCTGCCGTGCGCGGACGCTGCAACGTCAGCAGTCCGGGTACCTCCAGGTACGAGCCGTACGACAGCGGTTCGGCCTCGGCACCGGCCCGTGTGCGGGGTTCTACGGCGGTATTGGGCATCACGTGAGGTCCCCCTCGGTCATGCCGCTCAACGGGCTGCGGCAGTACGGTACTTGCGGACGGCCATGGGCGCGACGACCGCGAGGATGACGGCCATCCAGGCCAGGCTGAGCGACACAGGGTGCTCGGCCGGGAAGGAGTGCGCGCTGGTCGCCGCGGGGTTGCCCCACAGTTCGCGGCAGGCGCCGACCACGGAACTCAGCGGGTTCCACTGCGCGGCCACCGCCAGCCAGTGCGGCAGCCCGGTGAGCGGAATGAAGGCGTTCGACAGGAACAGCACCGGCATCAGGAGCAGCGACGGCACCTGCGAGGCGGCCTGGGGGTCGCCGACCGAGAGGCCGATGAGCGCCCCCAGCCAGGCCATGGTGAAGCCGAACAGCAGCAGGATGCCGAACCCGGCGGCGACCTTCGCCGGGCTCTCGTGCGTGCGCCAGCCGATGCCGAGGCCGACGGCCGCCATGGCGACGCAGCCGAGGGCGCGCAGCACGGTGTCGCCGAGGGTGCGGCCGATGAGGACCGCGGCGCCGGACATGGGCAGCGAGCGGAACCGGTCGACGAGCCCGCCCCGCAGGTCGTCCACGGTGCCGACGGCGGTGCCGGGCACGGCGCTCATGACGCCCTGGATGAAGATGCCCGCCATGATGAACTCGGCGTAGCCGCCGTGCGGTACCTCGATGACGCTGCCGAACAGCACCCCGAACAGCAGCACGAACACGGTGGGCAGCAGTACCGCGTTGACCAGTTGGCCGGGCTTGCGGCGCAGGTGCCGCAGGTGCCGTTCGAAGCAGATCAGTCCGTCGCTCACCGCCGACAGGGGTCGCTCGGTGGGCATCGGCTGTGCCAGGGCGCTCATACCGCGCTCCTCCCGTGGGTCAGGTGCAGGGTGGGCTCGCCGGTCTGCGCGGGCGGCCCGGCCGGCGCGTTCGGTGCGGTCGTCGCAGCGGGGCCGGTCGGTACTGTCGGCGCCGGTGGACGGCCCGCGTCCGCGCCGTCCTGGGCACGACCGGTGAGGCTGAGGAAGACATCGTCGAGGGAGGGGCGGCGCACGGCGAAGTCCGTCACCGGCACCTGGGCGGCGCGCAGGGCGAGGGCGGCCTCGGTGATGTCGTGCAGGCCGCCGGTGACCGGCACGGCCAGGGTGCGGCCGTCCTCGCTGGTCACCGGCATCGTGCGCAGCGCCTGGCCCAGGGCGGCGAGCGCGGTGGGCTGCCAGGCCGGGTCGGCGAGCCCGACCTCCAGGCGTTCGCCGCCGACGGTGCGCTTGAGCTGGTCCGAGGTCCCGTCGGCGATCACCCGGCCGGAGTCGATCACCACGATCCGGTCGGCCAGCTCATCGGCCTCCTCCAGGTACTGGGTGGTGAGCAGCACGGTGACACCGGAGGCGACCTGCTCGCGGATCATCTCCCACAGGTCGAGCCTGCTCGCCGGATCGAGTCCGGTGGTCGGCTCGTCGAGGAAGATCACAGACGGCCTGGCCACCAGGCTGACCGCCAGGTCGAGCCGTCGCCGCATACCGCCCGAGTAGGTGCCGGCGGGCCGGTCGGCGGCGTCGGTGAGACGGAACCGTTCGAGCAGTTCCCTCGCCCGTTGCCTGGCCGGTCCCCGGCCCATCCGCTGGAGCATGCCGACCATCAGCAGGTTCTCGGCGCCGGTGAGCGTCTCGTCCACGGCGGCGTACTGGCCGGTGAGCCCGATGGAGCGCTGGACCTGTCGGCGTTCGCGCCGCACGTCGTACCCGGCGACCCGGGCGGTGCCCTCGTCGGGTTCGATCAGGGTGGCCAGGATGCGCACCGTCGTGGTCTTGCCGGCGCCGTTCGGGCCAAGCACGCCGAGCACGGTGCCCGCCGGGACGTGCAGGTTCAGGCCGCGGAGGGCCTCGTGGTCGCCGTAGCGCTTGCGCAGCCCCTCGGCTTGGATCGCCAGGTTCACCTTCAGCTCCTCACTCGCCGCGGAGTCGGTCCGCGACCACACGGCCGATCCGGGAGATCGGCTCGGGACGGGTCATCTCGTCGTGGCCGCAGGCGACTTCGTGGATCTCAAGCCGCCCCGTCACATGTGCCTGCCAGGACTCCACGCGCGGTGCCGCTGCGTCACGGCCCTCGGTGGCGAGGAAATACAGCACGTCGCCGCGGAACTCGCCGGGCCGCAGCGCGTCGCCGACGGCCTGGTTGTTCGCGGCGACCCGTTCGATCGCCGCGACGTGCCGGGCCTCCAGGCCGGCCAGGGCCGTCTCGCCGCCGCTGAGCAGCTTGGCCACGGCGGCGTGGTCCAGCCCGGTTGCGCCCTCGGCGGGCGCCTGGCCGGTGAGCGAGGCGAGTTCGCGCAGGAACTCCTCGCCCTGGAACTGAGCGCGCCGGCGCCCGGTCGGGTAGGCGTCCAGCAGGGCCAGCAGCGCGACCTCCTCGCCCTCGGCCTGCAGCCTGGTGGCCATCAGGTGCGCCACCAGCCCGCCGAACGACCAGCCCAGCAGGTGGTACGGGCCCGTGGGCTGGACGCTGCGGAGCTGCGCCAGGTAGTCCTCGGCCATCTCCTCGGGTCCTGCGGGCAGTTCGCCCTGTCCGGTCAGCCCGCGGGCCTGGAGCGCGTAGAGCGGCCGGTCGCGTTCCAGGGCGGGGACGAGACCGGAGTACACCCAGCCGAGGCCGAGCCCGGGGTGCACACAGAACAGCGGCGGCAGGTCACCGCCGGTGCGCAGCGGCAGCAGGACGTCCAGCGCGTCGTCGAGGGTGTCGGAGCCGAGCCGGGGTTCGAGGCGGGCGACCGTCGGAGCCTCGAAGAGGGTGCGGATCGTGAGGTCAGCGCCGAGCGTCTCACGGATCCGGCCGGCCAGCCGCAGGATCAGCAGGGAGTGCCCGCCCAGTTCGAAGAAGTCGTCGTCCAGGCCGACCAGTTCGGCCCCGAGCACCTCGGCGAACAGCCGGCACAGCAGTTCCTCGCGTGCGGTGCGCGGCGCCCGGTACGCCCGCTCGGAGCCGAAGCCGGGCTTGGGCAGCGCGGGCACGTCCAGCTTGCCGTGGTGGGTCAGCGGCAGCTCGTCCAGGGCGACGAACCCGGCCGGGACCATGTAGTCCGGCACCGACTCGGCGACCAGGGTGCGCAGTTCCTCCGCCTCGGGCACCGGGTCGCCGGTGAGGTAGGCGACCAGCCGCTGGTCGCCCGGGGTGTCCTCGCGCAGCACCACCGCGGCCCGCCGCACCCCCGGGTGCCGGGCGAGCACGGCCTCCACCTCGCCGGTCTCGATGCGGAAGCCGCGCAGCTTGACCTGCCCGTCGGCGCGGCCCGCGTAGACGAGCTGCCCCTCGCGGTTCCAGTGGGCCAGGTCACCGGTGCGGTACATCCGCTCCCCCGGCGTGCCGAACGGGTCGGCGACGAAGCGCTCGGCGGTGAGCGCGGCCCGGTCCAGGTAGCCGCGCGCCAGGCTGCGGCCCGCGATGTACAGCTCGCCCCGCACGCCCGCCGGCACCGGGCGCAGCCAGGCGTCGAGCACATACGCGCGGGTGCCGGCGAAGGGGCGTCCGATCGGCACCGGCCCGTCGGGCAGGTCCGCGCCCGGCTCGATGCGGTACTGGGTGCAGTTGACGGTGGCCTCGGTCGGTCCGTAGACGTTCAGCACGGTGGTGCCGGGGCGGCGGGTGCGGAACCCGGCGACCGCCTCCGCGCCCAACGCCTCGCCGCCCAGGAGGAGTTCACCGGAGGGCGTGTGTGCCTCGGGGAGCGTGGCGAGCAGCGGCAGATGGCTCGGGGTGGCCTTCAGGAAGGTGATGCCGGTGCCGGGATCCGGCGCGTCGTCGAGCGCGGCGAGCCGGACCTGGCCGCCGGTGACCAGCGGCGTGTACAGGGCGGTCACGGTCAGGTCGAAGGTGACCGGGGAGTGCAGCAGCGCGGCCCCGGCGGCGCTCGGGTAGGAGGCCGACGCCCAGCTCAGGTAGTCGGTGACCGAGCGGTGTTCGACCACCACGCCCTTGGGGCGGCCGGTGGAGCCCGAGGTGTAGATGAGGTAGGCGGGGTGCGCCTGCGTCAGCGGGGCGAGCCGATCGGTGTCGGTGAGGTCGGCGCCGCTCGGCCCGGTGAACAGCATGACGGTCGCCGAGTTGTCGGCCTGTTCGTGCCCCTCGCCGGCCGCCAGGGCGGCCAGGGTGCCGAGGTCGTCGAGCGAGTCGATCTCGTCGAGCAGCAGCCTCGGGGTGCCGTCGGCCGGCAGACCCGATGCGGTGCCCGACTCGGTGACCACGAGCACGGGGCGGGCGTCGGAGAGGACGAACCGGGTGCGCTGCACCGGGTGTTCCGGGTCGAGCGGTACGTAGGCGGCGCCGGACTTGACCACCGCGAGCAGGGCGACGACCAGGTCGGCCGAGCGGGGCAGGCAGACCGCGACCGTCTTCTCGGGCCCGGCGCCGCGCGCCACCAGCCTGCGGGCGAGCCGGTTCGCGCGGGAGTTCAGCTCCTCGTAGGTCAGGTGCTCCGCGGCGGTGCTGACGGCGGTGTGCCCCGGGGTGCGCCGCACCTGGGCCTCGAACAGCTCGGGCAGGGTGCCCGTCGGGACGCTGCCGGTGCCGCCGTCGCCGTGGGCCAGCAGTGCGTCGCGCTCCTCGCCGGTGAGCACGTCGAGGGTGTGCACGGGGGTGTCGGGGTGGTCGGTGGCCGCGGTGAGCAGGGTGGCCAGGCGTGCCGCGAACCGCTCGGCGGTGGCCGGGTCGAACAGCTCCGTGTTGAACTGCAGCACCCCGTCGATGCCGTCCGGGGTGCCTGCGGCGTCGAAGCGCTCCCCGAGATGCGCGGCCAGGTCGAACTTGGCGACCTCGGAGTCGGCGGCGTACGGGCTGGTCGTGGTGGCGTCGAGGCGGAAGTCGGCCTCGGCGTTGTTGTGCACCGAGACCAGCACCTGGAACAGCGGGTGCCGGGCCAGCGACCGGGTCGGGTTGAGCACCTCGACCAGGCGCTCGAACGGCAGGTCCTGGTGCGCGTACGCGGCGAGGTCCGTCTCCCGTACCCGGGCGACCAGTTCGCGGAAGGTGGGGGTGCCGGAGGTGTCGGTGCGCAGCACCAGGGTGTTGACGAAGAAGCCGACGAGGTCGTCGAGGGCGTCGTCGGTGCGCCCGGCGACCGGGGTGCCGACCGGGATGTCGGTGCCGGCGCCCTCCGCGGTGAGCATGGCGGCGAAGCCCGCCTGGAGCACCATGAACATGCTGGCCCGGGTGGAGTGGGCGAGCCGGGCGAGCCGGGCGTGCAACCGGGCGTCCAGGGTGAAACGGACGCCGTCGCCGCGGTTGCCGAGCACCGCCGGGCGCGGCCGGTCCAGCGGCAGCTCCAGCTGGTCGGGCAGCCCGGCCAGGGCGCGCTTCCAGTAGGCGATCTGCTGGGCGGCGACACTGCGTTCGTCCGTCTCGTCGCCGAGGAGGTCGCGCTGCCAGAGCGCGAAGTCCGCGTACTGGACGGGCAGCGGCTCCAGGCGTGGGGCCGAGCCCTGCCTGCGGGCCGCGTAGGCGGCGGCGAAGTCGCGGGCCAGCGGCGCCATCGACCAGCCGTCGGTGGCGATGTGGTGGATCACCAGCAGCAGTACGTGCTCTTCGGGTCCGGTGCTGAACAGCGAGGCGCGCAAGGGGAGTTCGCGGGTCAGGTCGAAGCCGCGGGCGGCCTCGGCGGCGATCAGCCGGTCCAGCTCGTCCGGGTCGGCGGAGACGAAGCCGAACACGCTCCGGCCGCGTTCGAGCGCCAGCACCTCCTGGCGGGGCTCGCCGTCGGTGGCGGGGAAGACGGTGCGCAGCGACTCGTGCCGCTCCGACAGGTCGGCGAGCGCGGTGTTGAGGGCCGCCCGGTCGACGGTGCCGTGCAGGCGGATCGCGAGCGGGATGTTGTACGTCGCGCTCGGGCCCTCCATGCGGTTGAGGAACCACAGCCGCCGCTGGGCGAAGGACAGCGGCACGGTCTCGGGCCGCTCGACGGCGCGCAGCGGCGGGCGGGCGCCGCCGGCGGCGACGACCCGCTGGGCCAGCTCGGCCGGGCTGGGTGCCTCGAACAGGGCGCGGATGGCCAGCTCCACACCGAAGTCGGAGCGGACCCGGCTGACCAGGCGGGTGGCGAGCAGCGAGTGTCCGCCGAGCGAGAAGAAGCTGTCCTCCACGCCGACCGCGTCCAGGCCGAGAACGTCGGCGAAGAGCGCGCAGAGCGCCTCCTCCTCCGGCGTGCTCGGGGCCCGGCCGCCGCCGGTGGCGGCGGTCTCGGGTGCGGGCAGGGCCTTGCGGTCGACCTTGCCGTTGGGGGTGAGCGGGAACTCGTCCAGGACGGCGATGGCGGACGGCACCATGAACTCGGGCAGTACGGCGCCGATGTGCGCGCGCAGTTCCTCGGGTTCGGGACGCCGCTCGCCTGCGGTGCGCACATAGCCGACGATGCGCTTGTCGCCCGGCTCGTCCTCGCGGACGACGACCACCGCGTGGCCGACGCTGTCGTGCCCGACGAGCACCGACTCGATCTCGCCCAGCTCGACCCGGAAGCCGCGGACCTTGACCTGGTTGTCGGCGCGGCCGACGAACTCCAGCTGGCCGTCGGACCGTCGGCGGCCGAGGTCGCCGGAGCGGTACAGGCGGGCGCCGGGCGGGCCGAACGGGTCGGCGACGAACCGCTGGGCGGTGAGCGCGGGCCGCTGGTGGTAGCCGCGGGCGAGACCGGGACCGGAGAGGTACATCTCGCCGACGGAGCCGGCGGGCACCGGGCGCAGCCAGCGGTCCAGCAGATACACCCGCGCGTTGACGAAGGGGTGCCCGATGGGCGGGGTGCCGCCGGCGGAGAGCGGACCGCTCATGGTGGCGCCGACGGTGGTCTCGGTGGGCCCGTAGCCGTTGAGCAGGCGCCGGCCGGGGGCCCAGCGGGCGACCAGCTCGGGGGTGCAGGCGTCGCCGGTGGAGACCAGGGTGGCCCCGGCGAGGATGTCCTCCTCCGCCGGGAGCAAGGCCAGCGCCACCGGGGGCAGCGTGGCATGGGTGATCCGGTGGCGGCGGACCAGGGCGGCCAACGGGTCGCCGGGCAGCAGTTCGTCGGCGGGGGCGAGGACCAGGGCGGCACCGGACAGCAGGCCCATGGAGATGTCCCAGAAGCCCGCGTCGAAGCTGACCGAGGCGAACTGCAGGACCCGGCTGCCGGGGCCGGGCTGGACGGCCGCGGCCTGGGTGGCGACCAGGCTGGCCAGGCCGTGGTGCGCGACCACGACGCCCTTGGGGCGGCCGGTGGAGCCCGAGGTGTAGATGATGTACATCGGGTGCGCGGTGGTCAGCGGCGCGCGGCGCTCGGCGTCGGTGACCGCCGAGGAGTCCTGGGTGCGCAGTTCGTCCGCGGTGCCGGGTGCGTCCAGGACGAGCCGGGGCACCTCGGGTGCCAGGACGTCCAGGAGCGCGGCGGTCTCGGTGGTGGCGATCAGCAGTCCGGGCCGGGCGTCCTCCATCATGAAGGAGAGGCGGTCCACCGGGTATTCGGGGTCGAGCGGCAGATAGGCGGCGCCGGCCTTGATGACCGCCCACAGCGCGACGATCAGGTCGATGGAGCGCGGTACCGACACGGCGATGAACTGCTCGGGTGCGGCGCCGAGTTCGATCAGCCTGCGGGCCAGCCGGTTGGCCCGCTCGTCCAGTTCGCGGTACGAGACGGTGGTGTCGCCGTGGAGCAGCGCGGGCGCGTCGGGCGCGGCGGCGACCCGGGCCTCGAACAGTTCGGGCAGGGTGGCCGGGGTGACGCCGGTGTCGGCGGCGCCGTCGTTGTTGTCGGGGTAGCCGCGCAGCAGCCGGCCGCGTTCGGCCGGGGAGAGCAGGTCGAGGCGGCCGACGGTCTGCCCGGGGTCGGCGGCGACGGCGGTGAGCATCCGTTCCAGCCGGTCGAGCACGGCGCGGGCGGCCGTCTCGTCGAAGAGATCGGGGGCGTAGCACAGGCGCAGCTGCAGGTCCTCACCCATCAGCCCGGCGGCGAGGTTGAGCGGGTAGTGCGCGCCGTCGCGGCCGTCCACCCCGCTGAACCGGACGCCGCCCACGACGAGTTGCTCGGTGGTCGGGTCGACGGGGTAGTTCTGGTAGACGAGCGTGGTGTCGAACAGCTCCTGGTGCCCGGAGAGCTGCTGCACATCGCTGAGCCGGACGTGCTGGTGGGCGAGGAGTGCGCTCTGCTCGGCCTGTAGCCGGGTCAGTGCCTGCGCGAGCGTCTCCTCGGGCCGGAACCTGATGCGCACCGGCAGGGTGTTGATGAACAGGCCCACCATGGTGTCGACACCGGGGATGTCCGGCGGCCGTCCGGAGACGATGGCGCCGAAGACGACGTCGTCTCGGCCGGTGAGCGCGGTGAGCAGCAGTCCCCATACGCCCTGGACGACCGTGTTGACGGTCAGCGAGTGGCCGCGGGCGAGGCGGAGCAGGCCCTCGGTGATCGCCGTCGGTACCTGGTGCCGCAGCCAGCCGGGCCGCACCAGTTCCCGGCCCCGGTGCACGGGGGCGACCAGGGTCGGTTCGTCGATGTCGGCGAGGGCCCCGGTCCATGCCTCGCGCGCCGCCTGCGGGTCCTGTGCGGCGAGCCAGGCCAGGTAGTCGCGGTACGGGGTGACGGGGCGCAGCACCGAGGGGTCGCCCTGGCTGCCGTAGAGGTCGAACAGCTCGCGGACGAGGACCGGCACCGACCAGCCGTCCAGCAGGATGTGGTGCTTGGTCAGCATCAGCCGGAACCGCTCCGGGCCGAGCCGGAAGACGGTGAAGCGCAGCAGCGGCGGGCGGGCCAGGTCGAAGCCGAGGGCCCGGTCCTCGTCGGCGCGGCGGGCGAGTTCGGCGGTGCGACGGTCCTCGTCGAGGCCGCTCAGGTCGACCTGGGCCCAGGGCACCCGGACCTTGCTGTGCACGAGTTGGAGCGGCCCGGCCGAGCGGTCGCGCCGGAAACCGACCCGCAGATTGGCGTGGCGCTGGAGCAGGACCCGCGCGGCCCGGTGCAGGGCCCTGACGTCCAGGGGGCCTTCGAGGTCCAGGAGGAGCTGGTGGACGTAGAGGTCCGGTCCGTCCTCGTCGTAGAGGGCCTGGAAGAGCATGCCCTCCTGAAGTGGCGAGAGGGGGAGGATGTCCTCCACCGCGGGCTTGCTCACTTGGCCATCTCCCATTCGTCCGAGAAGTCGTCCTCGTCGTCCCAGTCGTCCGCGTCGAGGGGCTCGACGCTCGCGGTGACGGCGTCGAGTTCGTCCTGGCTGAGGCGGACCAGTGAGAGGTCCGAGGGGGTGAGTCCGCCGATGCCCTGGCGCCCGGCGTGGGCCGCGAGAGCCCGCACGGCACGCGAGAAGCAGGCACTGAGATCGCGTACGTCCGCTTCCCGCAGCAGGGTCTGCGGCCACGACCAGACGAGCAGCAGCCTCGGCCCGTCCGGGTGGTCCTCGGTCATCGCGTTGACGGCGAGGGCGTGGGTCAGCGGGGTCTGCGGGTCGGGGCGGCCACCGGAGAGGTCGGCGCCGCCGACCATCTCCGGGTCGGCGACCGGCGTCCAGGGCGCGGCCTCGCCGGGGCCCGCCGCGGCGGACCTGCCGAGGTAGTTGAAGCTGATCTGCGGGCCGATCAGGTCGCTGAGCACGTCCCGGGTGCCGTGGTTGAGGTAGCGCAGCAGCCCGAAGCCGATGCCGTTGTCGGGCAGTGCCCGCAGCTGCTCCTTGATCCGCTTGAGTGCCGCGCCGACCTCCGGGCCGCCCTGCTCCAGGGCGGCCGGATCGCTGGTGCCCGGGTCGAGACGCACCGGGTGGAGGCTGGTGAACCAGCCCACCGTGCGGGACAGGTCGACCCCCTCGACGAGGTCCTCGCGGCCGTGCCCCTCCAGGTCGACGAGTACGTCGCTCTCGGCCTCCTCGTCCCGGTCGGCCCGCCAGTCGGCGACGGCCAGGGCGAGCGCGGTGAGCAGGACATCGTTCACGCCCGCGTGGTAGGCGGCGGGCAGGGACGTCAGCAGCGGCCTGACGTGTTCGGCCGGCTCGGTGGTGGTCAGGAAGCGCATCGTCTCGAAGACGTCCTGGCCGGGATCGAGCGGACGGTCGCCGAGCAGTTCGTCCGGGAACTCCAGCATCTCCTCCCACAGCGGGAGTTCGGCCTCGCGCTGCGGGGTGTGGGCCAGCTCGATCAGGTGCTCGGCCCAGCGCCGCAGCGAGGTTCCGGTCGGCTGTGGCTCCGGCTTCTTGCCGTCGGCGAGGGCCTCGCAGGCGGCGGCGAGGTCGGGCACCAGAATCTGCCAGGAGACGGTGTCCACGACCAGGTGGTGGGCGACGAGCAGCAGCCGCCCCGGCTGTCCGGGCCCGGCGTCGAACCACACCGCCTGGACCATCCTGCCCTCGTCGGGGTTGATCCGGGCCCAGGCGGCCTCGCTCTGGTGCGAGGTGAGCGCCCGCAGTGCGGCGGCGTCGCAGCCGGTCGCGTCGACGCGCAGCACCAGTTCACCGGCGTCGACCGTGCCGCGCTCGGGGACTTCGAGGCGCCACTGGCCGGTCTCCCGGATGAGCCGCATCCGCAGGGCGTCATGGTGGTCGAGCACCGCCCGCAGGGCCTCGACGAGCCGCTCCTCGGTGAGGTCGGCCGGTGCCCGCAGCAGCGTCGACTGGTTGAACTTGGCGATGGGGCCGCCGCGTTGGCGCAGCCAGTGGACGGTCGGGGTGAGCGGGATTTCCCCGATGCCGAGGTCGGGGCCCTCGCCGACGACCTGGTCCAGGCTGCCGGCGACGGCGGCGAGCGCGGCGACGGTGCGGTGCTCGAAGACCTGCCGCGGGGTGATGACCAGGCCCTGCTGCCGGGCGCGGCTGACCAGTTGGATGGAGAGGATGCTGTCGCCGCCGAGGTCGAAGAAGCTGTCGTCGAAGCCGACCGCGTCCAGGTTCAGCAGGTCCCGGAACAGCCCGCGCAGCGTCTCCTCGCCGGTGTCGCGCGCCTCGCGCCCGTCGCCTCCGGTGGACAGGTCCGGCGCGGGCAGCGCCTTGCGGTCCAGCTTGCCGTTCGGGGTCAGCGGGAACGCGTCGAGCACCAGGACGGCCGCCGGGACCATGTAGTCGGGAAGTTCCGCGGCCACCCGGGCCCGCAGCTCGGCGGGGTCCACGGCCGGGATCGCGCCCGCGACCGGCTGCCCGGCGGTCGGCTCGTCGGCGGGGGCGCTCGGCACCACGTAGCCGACGAGGCGGCGCACGCCCGGCTGGTCCTCGCGCACCAGCACGGCCGCCTGGCCGACGCCCTCGTGGGCGGCGAGGACCGCCTCGACCTCACCGGGCTCGATACGGAAGCCGCGGATCTTGACCTGGTCGTCGGCCCGGCCCACATAGTCCAGCTGCCCGTCGCGGCGCCACCGCACCAGGTCGCCGGTGCGGTACATCCGCTCGCCCGGCCCGCCGAACGGGCAGGCCACGAACCGTTCCGCGGTCAGCGCGGCACGGCCCAGATAGCCGCGGGCCAGCGAGGCACCGGCCACATACAGTTCCCCGGTGACGCCCGAGGGCACCGGGCGCAGCCGCGCGTCCAGGACGAACAGCCGGCCGCCGAGCACCGGACGGCCGATCGGCACCGCCCCGCCCGCGGTCAGGGCTTCGCTCATGGAGGCGCAGACGGTGGTCTCGGTGGGCCCGTAGGCGTTGATCAGGCTACGGCCGACCGACCAGCGGTCGGCAACCTCACCGGCCAGCGCCTCACCCGCCGAGACCAGAGTGCCCCCCGGCAACAAACCCTCGTCGGCCTCCATCGCCGCCAGCACCACCGGCGGCAGCGTCGCATGCGTGACACCGTACGTCTTCAGAGTCCCGGCCAACGGCTCACCCGGCTGAAGACC
>NZ_JBSGBN010000064.1:0-52971 GCF_053601275.1 Streptomyces sp. NPDC004752
GGCCGCCCTCATCGCGCATCAGCGCCCGCGCGCACCGCCGCCGACCGATGCCCCGGGCCGCCAGGTCGCACCGCACCGCGCCGCGCTCACCGCCCGCGCCCCCGCGGGCCGGCCGCGGCAGGCCGGGCGAGGGCGGGCGCCGCACGAGACGCCGTTCCCGCCGCTGCCGGGACTCCCGCCCCCGCCGGGCGACGGGGAGCGGGGCATCCCCATCCCGTGACCCTGCGGGTCGGCATCCCGTGACCCTTGGGGTCGGCCGTGCCGGTCGGGCGACATACCTGGCGGTCCGCGCCCAGGCTGTGCCGGGTCAGTGATCGGCGGGTCCCGGGGTGGCGGTGGTGGCTCCTCCCCCGGTGCTCGCGCCTCCCCCGGTGCCCGGTCCGGCACCGGCGCCGTGGCCGGACAGGACCAGTTCCTTGGCGCGGCGGAACTCGTCGTCGGAGATGTCTCCGCGGGTGCGCAACTCGGAGAGCTTGGTGAGTTCGTCGGCGTTGCTGGGACCGCTCCCGCCGCCGGCGGCGGTCCGGCGGACGTAGCTGTCGAACGCCTCCTGCCGCGTCTGCGCCTGCGCCAGCTCGCGGTGTCCCATGTCCTTGCCGCGGGCGATGAGGTAGACGAAGACGCCGAGGAAGGGCAGCACGATGACGAAGATCAGCCAGCCCGTCTTGGCCCAGCCGTTCAGGGTGTCGTCGCGGAAGATGTCCAGGACGACCCGGAAGAGCAGGACGAACCACATGATCCACAGGAAGAACCAGAGCATCGTCCAGAACGCGCTCAGCAGCGGATAGTCGTACGCGAGGTACGTCTGCGCGGTCATTGCCGTCCTCCGTCCCGGGCAGCCGCCCACCGTGTACCGCTCGATCGTGTCTGCGGTGCATCGCTCTTCTGCGGTGCACCGCTTTGTCGCTCGATGCCCCCAGCGTGCACGGGGCGGGGGTGTGGCGGCCTCACCCGGGACGGGTGAGCGTGCGGGTCAGTACCGGGCCGCGGTCACCACCCGCTCGACTCGACCACGATCAGCGGCACCATGCCGTTGCGCACGGTCTCCAGGAAGGTGACGATCTCGGCCGCCACCGAGCGGTGCTGCACATCGTTCAGGACGTCGTGGTGGGCCCCGCGGACCACCCCGAGGCGGGCCCGGGGAAGGGACTTGGCGAGCTGGGCGACGGCGTCGCGGTCCGCGAGCGGATCGGCGGCGCCGACGAGGAACAGGGCCGGGACGGCGATGCCGCCGTCGTACGCCGCGGCGAGCAGGGCGTCCGGCACCGGGGTGTCGAGCAGGCCGCGCCGCACCAGGGGGTCCTCGCTGAGGGTGGCCCGGTGGACGGGGCAGGAGGTGCGCACATCCAGCTCGTCCTCCCAGGTGGCGCCCGCCGCCGCGGTACGGGCCGGCACTCCGGCGAGGACGACGGCCCGCGGCAGCCGGGCCGCGGGAAGGTCCGTCCGGGCCAGCAGCGCGGCGACCGCGGCGGCACCGCTGTCGGCGGCGACCAGGACGACGGGCTGGACCACGCCGTCGCCGGACGCGGTGCCCGCGACGGCGTCGGCGATCCGGGCGCCGAAGCGGGCCAGCGACCCGGACAGGTCGTCCGGGTCGAGGTCGGGCGCGTCGACGACGCGGACGCGGTAGGCGTCGGCGGATAGCCGCCTGCCCAGCCGGGCGTAGGTCGCCGGGCTCTCGCCCCGGCCGGGCACCACCACGATCGTGCCGCGGGTGCGGATGCCTTCGGGGGCGTGGTGGTCGGCGTGGCCGGCCGGCTCGACCGGCTCGGTGTACTCGGTCATCTGGTGCTCACACTCCTGTGTGCTCGGGCTCGGTCACGGGCCGCCAGCCCAGGGCGGGCGCCACGTCGGTCGCGATCAGCTCCAGGGCGCGGATCGCGGCGTCGTGGTCGGGGACAGCGGGGTTGAACTGGGTGATCAGGTCGGTCGCGACGGGCAGGACACGCTCCCGCCGGAGCGCGGTCACGATCTCCTCGGGGGCGCCGTGGAAGGTGTGGAACCTGCGCAGCGCCTCCTGCGCGTCCAGGCCCCTGGGGAAGGCGCCGTGCTCGGCCATGCGCTGCGCGGCGCGGTGCACGTCGTCGCCGATCTGCCGCAGCGCGGTGCGCCGGTCCTTCGCCGGGAACACGAACCGGGACAGCCCGATCCGGGGCCGACGCGGCTGCCGCCAGGCGGCGAGGTAGGCGTCCGCCCACGGGCGCTGCACCTCGTCGGTGGGCGCGTCGAACCCGTACGCCGCGCGGTTGAGCAGCAGGTTCGAGCCGCGCCCGGCCGCGTACGCGGCCCCGGCGGCGCTGAACACGCCCTGCCAGATCCGGTCGGTGAAGTCACCGGCCGGCGGCTGGATACGGAAGCCGGGCGAGACCTCCTCGCCTGCCAGGGCGCGGCGCAGCAACCGCAGGCTCTCACTGGTCAGTTCGCGTTTGCGGGTGAGGTCCTTGCCGAATGCGGCGTACTCCGGGCCGCTGGATCCGCTGCCCACGCCGAGTTCCACCCGGCCGCCGCTGAGCGTGTCGACGGTGGCGACGTCCTCGGCGAGCCGCAGCGGGTCCTCCAGCGGCAGGATCGTGACGGCGGTGCCGAGCCGGATCCGGCGGGTGCGGGCCGCGGCATGGGCGAGGAAGGTCCACGGCGATGCCAGCCCGCCGCCGCCCAGCGGTAGGTGGTGCTGGGCGACCCAGCCGACGTCGAAGCCGAGTTCGTCGGCGGCGACGAACAGGTCCTGGGCCTGGCGGTAGGTGCGGGACAGGTCGTCGCCGCGGCCCTGCACATGAGTGAGGAAGCCCAGCCGGAAGCGCGGCGGCGGGCCGGTCGTGGGGTTCTCGCCGGTCTCCGGCGGCTCGCTCACGGGGTTGGCCCTCACACCTGTGCCGGGCGGCTGTGGCGGTTGGCGGGGACCGGCAGACCGAGGTGGCCGCGCAGCGTGTCGGCGGTGTACTCGGTGCGGAACAGTCCGCGCTTCTGCAGCAGCGGCACCACGCCGTCCACGAAGAGGGCGAGGTCGTCGTCGGTACGGAAGGCGAGGTTGATGCCGTCGAAGGTGCCCGCGGCGAACCACCGCTCGATGGTGTCGGCGACGGTCTCCGGCGCCCCGACGAACGGCGACCGGCGGAACTCGCCCACCGAATCGGCCACTTGACGCAACGTCAGGTTCTCGGTCCGGGCCCGCTCGATGATCTTCGCGGCGCCGGTCCTGCCGCCCTTCTCGGCGAGGTGCGCCACGTCCGGGAACGGCGCGTCCAGGTCGTGCACGCTGAAGTCGTAGGCGCCGAAGGAGCGGCCGAGCAACGCGAGGTTGCGGTCGAAGTCGTTGTCCTCCTCGAAGATCTCCCGCTCGCGCCGCCTGGCCTCCTCGTCGGTCGGGGCGACGACCGGGCCGCCGTGGATGAAGATCTTGATGTGCTCGGGATCGCGTCCGTGGGCGGCGGTGCGGCGCTTGACGTCCGCGTAGTACTCCTGGGCCTGTTCCAGCGAGCCGCCGGGCGCGTAGATGCCCTCGGCGACCCGCGCGGCGAGGTCGCGGCCCTCCGCGGAGACCCCGGCCTGGAAGATCACCGGCTGGCCCTGCGGGGAGCGGGAGAGGTTGAGCGGCCCGGCGACCTTGAAGTACTCGCCCTCGTGGTTGAGTTCGTGCAGCTTGGCCGGGTCGAGGAAGAGGTTCCGGGCGACGTCGGCGGGGAAGGCGTCGTCCTCGTAGGAGTCCCACAGGCCCCGGGCGACCTCGACGAACTCCAGGGCCCGGCCGTAGCGGGTGGTGTAGTCGAGGTGCTCGTCGAGCCCGAAGTTGCGGGACACTCCGGTGTCGAAGCTGGTGACCACGTTCCAGCCGGCCCGGCCGCCGCTGATGTGGTCGAGGGAGGCGAATCGGCGGGCCAGGTTGAAGGGCGAGTTGTATGTCGAACTCGCCGTGCCGACCAGCCCGATGTGCCGGGTGTGGGTGGCGACGGCCGACAACAGGGTGAGCGGCTCCAGCCGGTTGAGGTAGTGCGCCGGGTAGGTGGCGTTGATGAACTGGCTGTCGACGATGAACAGGGCGTCGAACAGGGCGTGTTCGGCCGCCTGGGCCTGGCGGATGTAGTAGTTGATGTCGATGCTGGCGTTCTTGGCGACGCGCGGGTCCTTCCACAGGCCGTGCTGTCCGGGGCCGCCGACGCCATAGGGGTGCAGCGCGAGGTGGATCGTGCGGGACATGGCTGTTCCTCTCCGTGGTGTGTTCAGGCGTTCAGCAGCGCGCGCAGTGCCGCGCGGCCGGCCCGGTCGGTGGGTGCCGCGCGGAGCGTGGGGGCGGAGCCGACGAGCAGGCGCGTGTAGGCGTGCCGGGGGTGGTTGACGACGTCCCCGGCGGCCCCGACCTCGACGAGTTCGCCCCGGTACAGCACGGCGATGCGGTCGGAGGTCAGGGCAACGGAGCCGAGGTCGTGGGAGATGAGGACGAGGGCGACCCCGGCGGCGCGCAGCTCCTTGAGGATCTCCAGGATCTGTACGCGGTTGGCGGAGTCGAGGGCGCTGACGGGCTCGTCGAGGATGACCAGGCGTGGCTCGGTGACCAGGGCGCGGGCCACCGCGACGCGCTGCCGCTGTCCGCCGGACAGCTCTCCGGGCAGCCGGTCGAGCAGGTCCGCGGGGAGCCGGACGCGGTCCAGGAAGGCGCGCGCCCGTCGGGTCGCCTCGGCCCGTGGGACGCCCTGGACGAGCAGCGGCTCGGTCAGGGACTCGGCGATGGTGAGGTCGGGGTCGAGACTGCGCAGTGGGTCCTGGAAGACGTACTGGACGACACCGCGGCGGCGCAGCGCGCGCCACTGGCGCCGGCCGTATCCGCAAACGTCCTCGCCGTCGATGCGGACCGAGCCCGCCGAGGCGGGCACCAGGCCGAGCACGGCGCGCGCGAGGGTGGTCTTGCCCGAGCCGGTCTCACCGATGACGCCGACGGTCTCACCGGGGTCGACGGCGAGCGACACCCCCTTCAGCGCGGGCCGGGAGCGGCGGCGCGCGCCGTAGTGGACGTCGAGTCCGGCAATCTCCAGGACCGGGTCGGTCTCTCGCCGCCGGTCGCCGGTCATGATGCCTCCCGGGTCGTCAGGAATGTCTCCAGGCCGTACCGCTCGTGTTCGGCGATGAGCAGCCGGGTGTACTCGTGCCGCGGTTCGTGCAGGACGTGCCGGGTCGGTCCGTGCTCGACCACCTCGCCCTCGCGCAGGACGAGCACCTGGTCGCACAGCTGGGCGACGACGGCCAGGTCGTGCGAGACGACCACCAGGGCGAGGCCGCTCTGGTCGCGCAGGTCGGCGAGCAGGTCGAGGATCTCGGCCTGCACGGTGACGTCGAGGGCCGTCGTGGCCTCGTCGGCGATGAGGACGCGCGGGTCGGCGGCGACGGCCGCGGCGATCAGCACGCGCTGGAGCATGCCGCCGGAGAGTTCGTGCGGGTACTGGGTGTAGACGAGCTCCGGGTCGCGCAGCTGCACGGCGGCCAGCAGTTCGACGGCCCGGTGCCGGGCCGCCCGCCGCTTCAGCCCCTGCTTGACCCTCACGACCTCGGCGATCTGGGGGCCCACCCGAATCGACGGGTTGAGGTAGGACGCCGGGTCCTGGAAGACCGCGCTGATCGTGGCGCCGCGCAGGGCGGTCCACTGCGCGGGCGTCAGGGTCGCGATGTCGGTGCCGGCGATCTCGATGGAACCGCCGGACACCTCGAAGTGCGGCGGCAGGATGCCGAGCGCGGCACGGCAGGTGAGGGTCTTGCCGCTGCCGGACTCGCCGACGATGCCGACCGCCTTTCCGGGGGTCAGCTCGAAGCTGACCCCGTGGACGATCTCCCGGTCGCCGGCCCGGTCGCTGATGCGGACGTCGCGCACGGCTAGCACGGGGGCGGCCGCGGAGCGGCCCGGTCCTTCCTCGGCGGTGGTGCCGGCCGAAGCGGCGGTGGCGGTGGTGTCGGCCGGGGCGGCGGTCGTGCCGGTGGTGTCGGCCGAAGCGGCCGTCGTACCGGCCGGTTCGGCAACGGCACCCGCCGGGCTGCCGCCTGCGGCGTCGGTCGGGCTGCCTGCGGCGTCGGACTGAGCGCCTGCGGTGCGGCTGGGCCCGGTACCGGTGGGCCCGGTGACCGTAGACCCGGTGCCCGTAGACCCGGTGCCCGTCGGCCCGGTACCGGTCGGCCCGGTGACCGTAGACCCGGTGCCGGTCTCTGTGGTGCCGCGGACCGGATCGGGGGCCGTGTTCTTCGACAGGGTCGTCATCGCGTACCTCCGGCGGAGACGGGGTCGGCCGCGGCTCGGCGGTTGGCTCGGGCCTTGCGGGAGTTGACCAGCGCGCGGCCGGCCTCGCCGGAGACGTCGCGGATCGCGTCGGCGAGCAGATTGGCGGCCCAGACGGTCACCATGATCAGCAGTGCGGGCACCACGGGCGCCCACGGCCGGTGGCCGAGGTAGCCCAGGTCCGAGGCGAGCAGCCCGCCCCAGGTCGGCTCGGGCGGCCGCACGCCGATGCCGAGGAAGGTCAGGCTGGAGACGATGACGAAGCCGACCCCGATGGTCTGGGCGAACGCGACGGCCAGGGGCGGCAGCACCTTCACCCACACGTGCCGGCGCACCACCCAGCCGATGGACGCGCCGGAGATGAGCGCCGCCTCCACATACTGCGAGCGGGCGACGGCGAGCGTGGCGGCGCGGGCGACCCGGTAGAAGAGCGGGGCGACCAGCGCGCCCGTGACCAGCATGGCCTGGGTGATGCCATTGCCGAGCAGCGCGATCACGGCGACCGCGAAGAGCAGGAACGGCAGCGCGACCAGTGTGTCGGCGAGGCGCAGGGTGACCCACTCGAAGACCCGGCCGAGGTAGACCGAGAGGATGCCCGGGATCGCGCCGACGACCAGGGCCATCACGGCGACTTCGAGCGATCCGAGCACGCTGACGCGGGAGCCGTCGAGAAGTCGGCTCAGGACGTCACGGCCGAGGTAGTCGGTGCCCAGCCAGTGCGCGCCCGATGCGGCGGCGAGCGTGTTGTCGCTGGTGGCCAGGGGGTTCTGGGGGGCGAGCAGCGGGCCGAGGAGCGCGAGCAGCGCGATCAGGGCGAGAATGCCGACGGCGATCCGGCCGGAGGTCAGGGCGAGGACGCGGCGCACCATGGTCACACCCCCCGCCGGGCGGCCGGCGTGACCCGTGCCAGCACCAGGTTGACGATCAGGTTGAAGGCGACGACCAGGACGATCGACACCACGAGCACCCCTTGCACGGCGGGCACGTCACCGGCCTGCGCGGAGTCATTGGCGAACCGGCCGAAGCCCTGCAGGCCGAAGATCCACTCCGTGACGACGGAGGCCCCGACGAGCGCGGGGAACTTCAGGCCGAGGGTGGCGAGCGCGGGTCCGAGGCCGTTGCGCAGGACGTGTCCGAGGAAGATCCGCCGGGGGCTCAGGCCGCGGACGACCGCGCCGGTCACGTAGTTCTCGTGGTAGGCGGCGATGAGACTCGTACGGAGCTGGCGTGCGACGTCGGCGACGACGTCCAGGCTGAGCGCCAGCGCGGGCAGGGTGATGTGGGCGAGCCAGGGGCCGATCCCCTGCCGCGCCGGGACGTATCCGGCGGACGGGAACAGATGGAATCCGACCGCGAGGACGCCCACCAGGACGATGCCGACGACGAACGCCGGCATCACCGAGATCACCGTGACGCATCCCGTGATCGCCCGGTCGATCCAGGTGGTGCGGCGCAGCGCCGCGACCGTGCCGAGGACGAAGCCGGCGAGCACGCCGAGGATCAGGGCGAACGTCGCGATCGACAGGCTCACACCGAGGCCGAGGCCGATGAGCGTGGAGATGTCGGCCCCGTTGACCCAGCTGGTGCCGAGCTGTCCGTGCAGCACACCGGTGAACCAGTCCCAGTACTGCGTCAGGAACGGCCGGTCCAGGCCCCATTGGGCCTCGACCCGCTGGATCGCCTCGGGAGTCGCCTCCTCGCCGAGCTGGATCCGTGCCGGGCTGAGCCCGCTCAGTGACCGGAGCGCGAACGTCACGAACGTCGCGACCAGGAACACGGGCACGAAGATCCCGATCGACCGGGCGACGGTGGCCAGGACCCGGCCGAGCCCGTGCCGTGCCCGGATCGCGGCGGCCCCTCGGCGGCGGGCCGGTGTCGCCGGTGCCGCGATCGTCGTCATGGGGATCGCCCCCTCTCTGTTGCTGTCTGTCGTGGACGTGGTGTCGGTGCCGGGCGGGCGGGTCAGCTGCCGCCGATGGTCACGCCGGTCCAGTCGATGTGTGCCGGATTCCTGGGCAGGTCCGAGACCGACTTGCTCTTGGCGAAGAGGTTCGGCGAGGAGTACGTGAACACCAGGGCCCTGCTCTGCAGACCGGCCCGGGTCGCCGCCTGGAGGACCTTCGGGTAGTCCGGCGCGTCCAGCGGCGTCCGGCGTACCTTGCCGACGGCCGCCGCGAAACCGGCGGGCTGGTACGGCGAGCTGAGGTTCAGCGGGCCGTTCGGGCCGAAGTGGGCGGTGAGCGTCTGCACGGCGGAGTCGCGGCCCGTGGTGGCGTACAGCGAGAAGGTCAGGTCCTTGGCGAAGAACGGCGTGGCCCAGTTCTTGTCGATCTTGATGGTGACCTTGATGCCGACCGCGGCGAGCTGCGACTGGACGATCTCGGCCGCGGGGTCCTCGGCGGGGATGACGAGGTCGAGTTTGATGTCACCGCTGCGGTGGCCGGCCTCGGCGAGGAGTTGCCTCGACTTCGCGGGGTCGTACGGGTAGGCGTCGGCCGACCGCGGGTCGTAGGCGACGTATCCCTTCGGGAACGGCTGGTCGGTCGCCTCCCCGTAGCCGAAGGTCAGTTTGTCGACGAACTCCTTGCGGTTGACGGCGTAGCGCACGGCGTCCACGACCTTGTCGTCGTCGAACGGGGCCTTGTTGACGTTGAGGCTGATGTTGGAGGCGTTGAACCCCGGCTGAATGAAGACGTCCAGGCCGGCCTGCTTCGCGGTCTTCGCCTGACTGGGGTCGATGTCCGCGAAGTTGTAGACACCGGTCTGCAGGCCGGAGACCACGGTGGCGGCGTCGGGGGCGGAGGTCAGCTCGACGTTGTCGATGTGGATGTTCTTCGCGTCCCAGTAGTGCGGGTTCTTCTTCAGCAGCACCTTGGTGCCCGGCACCAGCTGTTCGACGACGAACGGTCCGGCACCAACCGGGTTCTGGTCCAGCTTCGACGGGTTCGCGGCGGCCTTGGGGCTGGCGATCTGTAGCACGCGTTCGCCGAGCAGTTGCGGGATCTGGTAGTCCACCTGGGTGAGGTGGACGACGGCGTCGAGTCCCTTGGCGTCGACCGACTCGATGGAGGTGAGGTCGCCGAAGAGCGCCGAGTTCTTCTGCTTCTTGGCCCGCTCGATGGCGGCCTTGACCGCGCTCGCGTCGACCGGTGTGCCGTCGCTGAACTTCAGGCCGGGGCGGAGGTGGAAGGTGATCCGGTCGCCCTTGTCGTTGTACTTCCAGCTCTCGGCGAGGTCGGGGACGGCCTTGCCGCTCGCGTCCGTGCGGGTCAACGAGGCGTATACGAGGGCGAGTTCACGGAACTGGGCGCCGCTGCCGGCGACCACCGGGTCCCAGTGGGCGGGGAAGTAGGAGGAGGCCCACTTCAGTGTGGCGTTGCCGGACGCGGAGGCGGCGTCGCCGGCGCAGGCGCTCAGGGCGGGGGCGAGCAGGGCGAGGAAGGCGGCGGCGAGGGCGGTGAGCCGCGGGCCGCGGGCCCGTCGGGCCGGTCTGGCGTCGGCTGTGGGACGGCGGAGGGCGAATCGTGCGGGCATCTCACTCTTTCTGTGACGGGTCCCGGCCCGAGGTGGGCGGAGGGGGCGCGCGGGACGGCCCGGTGGGCGGGCGGGGGCGTCGGCGCGCACTCGGGCAGGCGGGACCGGGGAGGCTTGGAGGCACACGTCGGGCGCCGCCGAGGGCGGCGGGCAGGGCTGGCTCACCGCCGGGCGGGTTCAGGGTGCCGAGCGCATGCCACACGGCAGGGGGAACTGGCGCGGGAAGGGCGGGCGCGGACGCGCCCGCACCCAACGGTGCCGACGAGTAAGGCCGTCGGCGGCCGACGCCTGTGGGCGGTGGTGGACGGCGATCAGCGACAGAGGGCGCTACAAGTGCGCCGCAGGTCCACGTAGCGGCACACCACACCGGGGTGCGTCGTGAGCATGCTGCTCATCCTGGGGCCAGCCGCAAGCCACTGTCAATGGACACCAATTGATGTCTCATTCGGTGGAACGGTTCGGGAGGGACGATGCAGGAGGGACAGTTCGGGAGGGACAGTTCGGGAGGGACGGTGCGAGCAGGACGGGCCGCTCGCGGACCCGGCGCCGGCCGAGCCCCGGCACCGCCGGCGCGATCACATCGATCACCGCGAACAGGGTGAGCCCGCAGGAGAGGTAGCGGGTCGGCTCGAACAGCAGGCCGGAACCCGCCGCCGTCCAGGGCGACCCGCGCGTGTCCACCCGGGCGAGGAGCGCCACGGCCCACGCGGCGACGGCGGCGAACCGGGGTACGGGCGGCGCACGGAACGGCCCCCTGACGTGGATCAGGGGGCCTGCGGGTCCGGGCGGGCGGGGGCCCGCCGCGAGTGGCGCCCGCCCGCCGGCAGCCGGCGGCACAGGACACCTCAAGGCGTCCTGATGCGGGTCAGTCCGCCTGCTGCTCCTTGTCCAGCACATACAGCTCGGGCAGGTTGACGACGATCGCCTCCTGGGTGCTGCGGGCGATGACCACGACCGCCTCGGTGTCGATGCTGGGGTTCTCCTCGCGGTGCGGCACGAACGGCGGTACGAAGACGTAGTCGCCGGGTGCCGTGCGGATCCGGATCTCCTCGGGTGTCCCCGAGGCGTCGTCGAGGAAGACGAACTCCGGGTTGCCCGCGACGATGTGGATGGCGGTCTCCGAGGCGCCGTGGTGATGGTTGGAGGAGGCGGTGCGGGGCGAGACATGGGTCTGGCCCATCCAGATACGCTCCGATCCGACGGTGCCGCCGCTGATGGCGGCGAAGCGGCGCATGCCCTCGGTCTGCGCGGTGCCGCCGTCGAGCGCGTCGGCGCGGATGTGGTGCAGTCGCGCCCGCAACGGCAGGACGGGACCGGCGGGCCGGGTGAGGTCGGGGTGGAACGCGTCGTGCTCGCCTTCCTGGCAGGGCGCGGCGGCGGGGGGTGTCTCGTGCGAGGTCATGGCTGTTCCTGCTCGTCGAAGGTGCGGGTGCGGCCGGGTCGGCCCATACGCACGGCCGGGGCGGAAGGGATCGGGCAGCCTCGACGGTGGGGATACGTGGACGAGCGCGCGGCCACGTGTTCGCCGTCCGGCCGTCGGCGAGTACGCGCACGATGAGTACGCGCACGATCCTGCGGCGACGGTAGAGAGCCCGCCAAATGGATGTCAAGATGTGTCCAATGCCGCTCGCCCGTTCGGCGACCGGGACGCGGACCGGCGCCGCGGCGGGCGACCGACCACACGGAAGACGGTGCAGATGCATATCTCGGCGAAGGCCGACTACGCGGTCCGGGCTCTGGTGGAGCTGGCCGCGGACAGCACGCGTCCCCTGACCTGTGAGGGGATCGCCGCGGCCCAGGAGATCCCGTTCCGGTTCCTCAAGTCCGTCTTCCGCGATCTGCGGGCCGCCGGACTCGTACGCAGCCAGCGCGGTTGCGAGGGTGGTTACTGGATCGGCCGGGACGCCGGCCGGATCACGGTGGCCGAGGTGATGACGGCGGTGGACGGGACGTTCTTCACGGTGCGCGACGAGACCCCGGCCGACCTGGTGTATCCCGGCACGGGTCGGGCGGTGCCCGGCCTGTGGCAGGACGTGGAGGCCGTCGCCCTGGCGCTGCTGCGGCGCACCACGATCGCCGAACTCGCCCGGCGGGGTGCGGCGGGCGAGGAGGCCGGTGCCGAAGCCCGGCGGCGGGCGGTCGGCGTATGACGGGTGCGCCGCCGGACGCCGAACCCCTGGCCTCAGAACCTCTGGCCTCCAAGCCTCTGGTCGCCGACCCCCTAGTCTCAGAACCCCTGGCCTGCGAACCCCTGGTCGTGGTCACCGAGTTCACCGACCCCGCCTGCCCGTGGGCGTGGGGCTCCGAGCCGGCCGTACGACTGCTGCGGACGGTCTTCGGCGACCAGCTGCGGTGGCGGCGGGTGTTCGGCATCCTCTTCGACGAGACCGACGACCCGGCGCCCGATCCCGCGGCCGAGGCACGCTGGTACGAGGGTTTCGTGCGGGACGTCACCGCGCACACGGGCGCGCCGCGCCCGGCGCGGCTGCACTGGCTGACCCGGACGAGCTGGCCCGCCTCCGTCGCCGCCAAGGCCGCCGAGCGGCAGGGCGCCGAGCCGGCCGAGCGGGTGCTGCGCCGGCTGCGGGAGAGCACGTTCGTCACGGGGACGCCCGCGGACTCGGCGGCGGGCGTGGCCTGGGCGGTGCACGGAATCCCCGGGCTCGACACCGACGTCCTGCGCGCCGACTCGGCCTCGGCCAAGGCACGGGCGGCCGTCGCGGCGGACCATGCCGAGACCCGCAGACCGTGCCGCGAGGTGCGGCTGCTCGACGCCCCGGGACCGCATCCGGGCCGGGCCAAGGAACTGGCCGACGGCGTGCGCTACGCCCTGCCCACGCTGCTCTTCGACGGCCCCGGCGGACGGGTCTGCGTACCGGGCTGGCGTCCGGCGCGCACCTACCTGGACGCGGCCCGGACCGCGGCCGGCACCGCGTTGCGTACGGCGGGACCGGTGCGGGCCGAGGCGGCGCTGGAGCGGTGGCGTACCCTGACGCTGCCCGAGCTGGAACTGCTCACGGGCGGGCGCACTCCGCCGGCCGACGCGGTCGAACTCACCACGGCGCACGGGGTGTTGTGGCTCCATCCGAGGGAGGCGGCCGGCCATCCGGCGCTGCGCGAGCCGCACCCCGAGGCACCGGCTCCGGCGGGACCGGACAAGCCGGGAGGAGGCGGTGCGGGTCTCGCCGAATGAGACACCGATAAGTGTCCATTGACAGGGCCGTGACGACACCGTGAGGATGTGGACCATGCATCCGCAGCACCCCGGCGTCGTCTGTCGTTACGTCGACTACCGACGCACCTCCAGCGCCCTGTGTCGCTGAGCGACGGCGTCGGCCCGGCGCCCGACGGGCCTGCCGCTTCGCGTCCGACCGGTTGACCATCGCACCCGCCCGTCCACGGGCGACGCAACCGCGGGCCACCTCGCCCCGGGCCTGACCGTCCCCCCGGACACCGGCGCCCGCAGCGCCACCCGGGGCGGGCCGTACCGGCACCCCGCCGGATCCCACCTCCCGCGCATCACCCGCCCCGACCGGCCCGCCGCCGCGCCGTCCGGGCGCCCGTGACGGCCGATGACTCCCACCCGCCCCCGCACCGCACCGGCCCGGTCCCAGGGCCGGCCGCCGCCATGCCCGAAGGGAAGCCGTGTGACCGCCTCCGCAAGCCCCCGCCTCACTCCCCGCCCCGCCGGCCCCGAAGCCGCCGAGATCCTGCGCAGCACCCTGCGGCGCCATGCCGCGGGCGTGACCGTGATCACCGTCCCCGGCCCGGCCGGCTTCACCGCGACCTCCTTCACCTCGGTGTCCCTGCGGCCCGCGCTGGTCTCCTTCTGCGTCGGACTGACGGCTTCGGCGGCCCCGGCCGTACGGACGGCGGACCGGTTCGCGGTGCACCTGCTCGGCACCCGGGACACCGCCCTCGCCGACCGGTTCGCCACCAGCGGCATCGACCGGTTCGCAGGGGTCGCCTGGCGCCGCGACGCCGCGGGAGTGCCGCTGCTCGACGGTGTGAGCGCCTGGCTCACCGCGCGGGTCACCTCGCGCCAGACCCTCGGCGACCACCTCCTAGTGGTGGGCCAGGTCGACGACGGCACCGTCGTCGACGAGGCCACTCCGCTGGTCCACCACGCCGGTTCCTTCGCCTCGGCGCTGCCGCTTGCCTGACCACACGTCCCGGGCGCGGGCGCCTCGAACGGGGCGTTGTCCCCGGCCGGACTGAGTACGCGTGCTCAGGACGCGGGCCCGAACGGCTCCTACGGTGGCTCCCGACGGGCGGCCACGGACCGTACGGACCGCGGGACTTCGGGGGAACCATGAGCGTCGGCAACCACCACTACGGCAACCACCACTACGGTTACCACCACTACGGTTACCACCACCACGCGTACCCCGTGGCCCCCGCTCCCGAGCGGTGGCCGGCCGCCTACCTCACCGTGGTGGGGCTGCTGGCCGGCCTCGGCGCCCTGGTCGACGCCTTCGTCTTCTACCTCTCGATCTTCGCCACGGACAACTGCTCGACCGAGAACCCTGCCTTCCGGTGCACGACGTCCGGGATCCTCACGATGCTGGGGCTGCCCTGGTTCGGTCTGCTCCTGGCCGTGGCCGCCTCAGTGGTGCCCGGCCTTGTCGTGTACCGCGGCGGGGGTTCGCCGTGGTGGTTCCTGCCACTCGGGGCCGTGCTGTACGTGGCGTCGCTGGCCGGGACCTGGCTGGTGATGACGTCCTGACCGGCCCCCGCGTCAGCAGAACGGCAGGGAAGGCGGCAGGCAGCGTGCGGCGGTCCGGTCGCGCCCGTGCTCGCGCGCCCGTCCGTCGCGGTGCACTGTGGGAGGCATGTTCTCCACGCAGCGGCTGTTCGCTCGGCCGTGGCAACCGTGGCGGCCGAGCCGCCTGCTGCTGTTGGTCCCGGTGGGACTCATCGTCGTGATCACGGTGACCGACATCGTGTCGCCCGCCGACATCGTGCTCGGCCCGCTGCTGGTCATCGCGCCCGCGGTCACCGCGTGGTTCGAGGGCCCGGTGCTGACGGCGATCGTGGGTGCCACCGCGGCAGGGGCCCAGGCGTTCATCGGCTGGCATTCCGGCATCCTGTGGTCGCGGAACACCCTGGTGCAGATCTTCGCCCTGCTCGTGCTGTCGCTCCTGATCGTGGTGTTCAGCGCGGTCCGTGAGCGGCGCACCCGGGAACTGGCCCAGGTGCGGTCCGTCGCCGAGGCGGCCCAGCGGGTGCTGCTGTGGCCGCTGCCCCATCGGCTCGGCACCCTGCAACTGGCCTGCGTCTACCTGGCCGCCGAGGAGGAGGCCGAGATCGGCGGCGACCTGTACGCCGCGGCCCGCGGCACGGAGGGCACCCGAGTGGTCATCGGTGACGTACGGGGCAAGGGGCTGTCGGCCGTCGGGGAGGCGGCCCTCCTGCTCGGCGCGTTCCGCGAGGCCGCGCACCACAACGCGGCGCTGCCCGAGCTGGCCGCCTCGCTGGAGCAGAGCGTGACCCGCTATCTGGCCGATTTCGAGCCCACGGAGGAGGCGGGGGAACGGTTCGCCACCGTTCTCCTGCTGGAGATCCCCGACCACGATCCGGTCGCCCGGCTGACCAGCTGCGGTCACCCGGCACCGCTGCTGCTGAGCGCCGGCCGCTCGGCGACCGCCGCCGACCTGGTTCCCTCGCCTCCGCTGGGGGTCGGCCTGACCGACCCCGGTGACATCACGGTGGCCGTGCTGCCGTTCGCCGTCGGGGACACGCTGCTGCTGTACACCGACGGGGTGGTCGAGGCCCGCGATCCCGGCGGCGTCTTCTACCCCCTCACGGAACGCGTCGCCCAGTGGGCCGGGCACTCCCCGCAGGCCCTGCTCCACCACATCCGGCGCGATCTGCTCGCCCACACCGGCGGCCGGCTCGGCGACGACGCCGCCCTCATCGCCATCCGCCGCACTCCTGCCGCAGCCCACCCCGCCAAGCGGTAGCCGTTGCGGTGGTCGGCTCTTTCCTCGCTGATCCGACCGTGTCCCCGGGGACGACGGGCGGTCACCCGACTCCGCAGAGAGCATGGTCGATGAGTTGCAAGATGGCTCGGTCCTGATCGTCCTGCCGCTCGTCGCCGGGCCTCCATGTGTTCGTGGAGGTCGCGACCGCGCGGCGGCCGTCGGCGGTGACGCCAGCTGTGGAGATGAAGCCGGGCATGGTCCCGCCGTGGTATCAGATGCCGTCCTTGCACCCTTTGGCAGGTCGCCGGTAGATCCCGAGACCGTAGCGGGCGCCGGGCTCGATGTCCCGCATGTCTTTGGCCTCGACGGTTTCCTTCATGTGCGCCAGTTGGGCGGGGCGTACATGTGCGCCAGTTGGGCGGGGCGTAGCAGCCGTCCGCCCAGCAGCGCACGGAAGAAGGTGTTCACATCCGCCGTCGTGCTGATGAGAGGGGTGTCCGACCCGTGCGCTCCCGACGTGCGGACCCGAGCGAGAAAGGTAAGAGAAATGTAAGAGGACCCGGACCCGTGTCGACCCGTTCCACCTGCGCGGACACACGGAGGGTCACCACACCCCACAGCCTTGGCGGCCGGATCGGGATGCCACTCCCAGGGACCAGGTTCACCCTGATGGAGGCGCGGCATGGCCCCACGGCACATGCCCGACCCAGGGGGGCATCCGTCGACCCACGGGAGTCACCATGACCTTCACCTTCCGCAGCCGCACTGTCCGGACGGTCGCCGCCGGCGCCCTGACCGTGGCGCTGGTGTCCGCCGGCTCGGCGGCGGCCCAGGCCGCCGCCGACCCGAGCCCGAAGCCCACCACGACGCACAGCGACGCGCCAATACTCGCCTCGCTCACGGCCGAGGTCAGTCCGACCAGCGTGAAGCCCGGCGAGGAGATCCGGATCACCGGTCGCAGCACCGGTCTTCTGGTCGGCGCCCCGGTGACGCTGCAGCAGGAGAAGCACGGCCAGTGGACCACGCTCCAGATGAGCTCCACGGTCAAGAACGGCGACTCGTACACCCTCACCACCCGGCCCACCGCGATGGGCACCCAGCACTACCGCGTGATGTCCGGCACCACACACTCCCCGGCCGTCTCCGTGACGGTGAAGTAGGGCCCGGCGGGGCGGTTTTCCACCGTTCCGGAACCGAGCCCGCACACCGGCCGCCGGCACCGCGCGTGGCGGCGGCCGGTCCATGGGGGCCGCGCACCGGGCATTGCCACGGTGGTCCCATGACCGGTTGTCACACGGGGAAAATCCAGCTCATCACTCCGCAAATCGCTCACTAGATCGGTGTAACCTGCACGGCCGCCGGGCCGCGAAGAGATCTAACGTCCGGAATGTACGCGGGCCGCAACGCACTCGGACCAGAAAGGCATCCAGGCACCCATGCCCATTCCGGATACCGGCGTCCTGCCGGAAGCAGACCTAGACACCCTCATCGCCTCCCCCCAAGTCCTCCCCCAGCCCGCCGACACGCTGCTCGTGCCGGTCGAGGAACTACCCGCGGCGGAGTCGTCCCCGGACGCGGTCCACCGCCGCGTGCGCGACGAGCTGATGCTCGACGGCAACGCCCGGCTCAACCTCGCCACCTTCGTCACCACATGGATGGAGCCGCAGGCGCGCCATCTCATGGCCGAGACCGCCGAGAAGAACCTCGCGGACCGCGCCGAGTACCCGCAGATCACGGCCATGGAGGAGCGCTGCGTCCGGATGCTCGCCCGGCTGTGGCACGCGCCGCACCCGGAGCGGGTGCGCGGCTGCTCCACCACCGGCTCCAGCGAGGCGGCCATGCTCGGCGGCCTCGCGCTCAAACGCCGCTGGCAGGCCCGTCGCCGCGCCCAGGGCAAGGACGCCACCCGTCCGAACCTGGTGATGGGCGCGAACGTCCAGGTGTGCTGGAAGAAGTTCGCCAACTACTTCGAGGTGGAGCCGCGTTACGTCCCGATGGAGCCGGGCCGCTACCACCTCACCCCCGACACCCTGACCGCCTACTGCGACGACAACACCATCGGGGTGGTGACCGTCCTAGGCTCCACGTTCGACGGCTCCTACGAGCCCGTCGCGGACATCTGCATGGCCCTCGACGGCTACCAGGCCGCCACCGGCACCGACATCCCCGTGCACGTCGACGGCGCCTCCGGCGCGCTGGTGGCACCCTTCCTCGACCCCGGCCTCATGTGGGACTTCCAGCTCGAACGCGTCGCCTCCGTCAACGCCTCGGGGCACAAGTACGGACATGTCTTCCCCGGCCTCGGCTGGGCGCTGTGGCGGGACGCCGAGGCCCTCCCCGACGAGCTCGTCTTCGAGGTGGACTACCTCGGCGGCACCTCCCCGACGTTCACCCTCGCCTTCTCCCGCCCCGGCGCCCCTGTCGTCGCCCAGTACTACAACTTCCTGCGGTACGGCTTCGACGGGCTGCGGAACCTGGCCCGCCAGAGCCGCTCGACGGCCCGCGCACTGGCCGCGCGGATCGCCGGCATCCCGCCGTACGAACTGGTCACGGACGGCTCCGAACTCCCGGCCTTCGCCTTCCGGTTGGCGCCCGGCACCTCGGACTTCACGGTCTTCGACGTGTCCCAGGCGATGCGTGCCCGCGGCTGGCACCTGCCCGCCTACACCTTCCCCGCACCCTGCCAGGACGTCTCCGTGCTGCGCCTGGTGGTGCGCACCGGCTTCACCGCCGAACTGGCCCGGCTGTTCGTCTCCGACCTGTCACAGGTGACCGCGCAGCTCCGGATTCCCGACCCGCGTCGGCGCACCGCGACGCTCCGTACCGCCGTCGCGACCTGATTCCCTGTCCCGCGTCCCACGCAGCCCGTCCGGGGCTTGACGGACGGGTACCGGACCGTCCCGTCGCCGCGACCCGCGCCACAGGTCGCGGCGACCGGCCTGGCGGGAAAGGATCCCTACCGACCGGCCGGAATGTCGGCGTGGTGGCAGCGCACACACATCAGCTGATACCTATGAACTCCCACCACATATTCGCCTGACCTGCTTCTTCCTACGGTGTGCCGACACACATCCGTCCCCACCGCACTTGAGGAAGTGGCGTACATGGCCTCCGCAGCATCCGCTCCACCGACACCCGCCAAGCTCCCCCGCATCGTCGCCGCCAGCCTCATCGGCACCACCATCGAGTGGTACGACTTCTTCCTCTACGGCTCGGCCGCCGCGCTCGTCTTCAACAAGCTGTTCTTCCCGGACTCCGACCCGCTCGTCGGCACCCTGTTGTCGTTCCTCACCTATGCGATCGGGTTCGCGGCGCGACCGCTCGGCGCCCTGGTGTTCGGGCACTACGGGGACCGGCTGGGACGGAAGAAGCTGCTGGTCATCAGCCTGCTGATGATGGGCGCCTCGACCTTCGCCATCGGTCTGCTGCCGACCCACGCGAGCGTCGGAACCGCGGCCCCGGTGCTGCTGACCCTGCTGCGGCTCGTCCAGGGGTTCGCCCTGGGCGGCGAATGGGGCGGCGCCGTGCTGCTGGTGTCCGAGCACGGGGACGCCCGGCGGCGCGGGTTCTGGGCCTCGTGGCCGCAGACCGGCGCGCCGGCCGGCCAGTTGCTGGCGACCGGTGTGCTCTCGCTGCTCACCACGCTGCTGTCGGACTCCGCGTTCGGCAGCTGGGGCTGGCGCATCCCGTTCCTGCTCTCGGGCGTGCTGGTCGGCATCGGCCTGTGGATCCGCCTGTCCGTCGACGAATCGCCCGTGTTCAAGGAGGCGTTGGCGAAAGCGGAGGCCCGCAAGGCGACGGAGACGACCGACCCGGAGAAGCTGCCGCTCGTCTCCGTGCTGCGCAACCACTGGCGCGACGTGCTGGTGGCGATGGGCGCGCGGATGGCGGAGAACATCAGCTACTACGTGATCACCGCGTTCATCCTCGTCTACGCCACCACCTCGGCCGATGTCTCCAAGCAGACGGCCCTGAACGCGGTGCTCATCGGGTCGGCCGTGCACTTCGCGGTCATCCCGCTCTGGGGCGCGCTGTCGGACCGGATCGGGCGCAGGCCCGTCTACCTGCTGGGCGCGGTCGGGATCGGCCTGTGGATGTTCCCGTTCTTCGCCCTCATCGACACGTCCTCGTTCGGCAATCTGATCCTGGCCGTGACCGTGGGCCTGGTGCTGCACGGCGCGATGTACGCGCCGCAGGCCGCCTTCTTCTCCGAGATGTTCGCGACCCGGATGCGCTATTCCGGCGCCTCCATCGGCGCCCAGTTCGCCTCCGTCGCGGCCGGTGCCCCGGCGCCGCTCATCGCCACCGCGCTGCTCTCCGAGTACGACAGCTCCACGCCGATCGCGCTGTACGTGATCGCGGCGGCCGTGCTGACGCTGGTGGCCATCGTCGTGGCGAAGGAGACCCGGCACCGGGACCTCGCCGATCTCGAATCCGAGGCCGCGGCCGGCCAGGAGCAGTCCACGGACCAGGCGGCGGACGCCCGCACCGTCTGAACCGCGCCCGACCCGCTCCCTTCGGTTCGCGCTGACCCCGTACGGACGCCCGTACGGGGTCAGCGCCGTACGGGGTCAGTGCTATGACGGCGCGGCCAGCCGGTGCAGACGCAGGGCGAGTTGGATCTCCAGCGCGCGGGCCGGGTCATGCCAGTCGTCGCCGAGGAGCTGAGACACCCGGTCGAGCCGCTGGGCGACCGTGTTCACATGGACATGGAGCTCGTCCTTGGTGCGGGCCGGGCTCATACCGCAGGCGAAGTACGCGTCGAGCGTGCGCAGCAACTGCGTACCGCGCCGCTCGTCGTACTCCGCCACGGGGCCGATGGTGCGCTCGACGAAGCCGGTCACGTCCCGCTCGCCGGCGAGGAGCAGCCCGAGGAAGCCGAAGTCCTCGGCCGCGCCGCCGTCTGCACACCGGCCGAGCAGGCGCAGCGTGTCGAGGCAGCGACGTCCCTCGGCGTAGGCGGCGGCCACGGCCTCGGGGCGGGCGAGGAGGCCGGTGACCGGGGCGGACGCTCCCACCGTGACCGGCTCGTGGACGGCCGTACCGAGGTGGCGGGCGGTGCGGCGGGCCACGTCGGTGGCGGTGTCGCCGGGGCCCAGCGGCAGCAGCAGGACGGTGCCGCCGTCGCGGGCGGCGGCGAGGCCCTGCCGGGTCGCGGCGAGGTGGGCGGCGGCAGCGCCCAGGCGGCGGCGGGTGGCGGCCTCGTGTTCGGCGTCGGCCACCGGCCCGCCGAGGCGGGCGGCCAGAACCACATGCACGGCGTCGAGGTCGGCGTGCAGCCGGGACGCGCGGTCGCGCAGCAGGCGCGGGTCACGGTCGCGGGCGTCCAGGAGGTCGTCGAGGAGTTCGCCGCGGACCCGCTGCTCGGCGTCGGCGGCCGAGCGGCGGGCGAGCAGGAGCAGCGAGGTGACCGTCGCGGCGCGCTCCAGGGTGCGCTGGTCGACGGGGTCGAGTCCGGGGTGGCCGCGCAGCACCAGCGCGCCGAGGAGTTCCCCGCCGGCGGCGACCGCTGCGATCCAGTCGGCGCCGTGGGCCACCGCGTGGCCCTCCGCCCGGGAGGCATCGAGCGCCCCTGCCGGTGCGTCGCCGGTCTCGGTGAACTCGACGGTGCCCGCCAGGACTTGGGAGACCGCGGCGGCCACGTCATGGACCCCGCCGCCGTGCAGGACGAGTTCGGCGAGCCGGTCGTGGACGTCCGAGGCCCGCTCGATCACCGCGCTGCGGTCCTGGATGATCTCGTTGGCCCGCTCCAGCTCGGCCAGGGCCGAACGGGTCTCGGTGAGCAGGTTCGCGGTGTCGATCGCGGCGGCGGCGAGCGCGGCGAACGAGCCGAGCAGCGCGATCTGTTCCCGTTCGAAGACCCGTGCCCGGCGGTCCGCGGCGAACAGGACGCCGATGACATGCGGACCGAGCATGAGCGGAACGCCGAGGATGGCGACCAGGCCCTCGTCGCGCACGCCCGCGTCGATGGTGAGCGTGTGCCGGAAGCGGTCGTCCTTGAAGTAGTCGTCGGTGACATACGGGCGGGCGGTCTGGGCGACGAGCCCGCCGAGCCCCTCCCCCATGGCCAGGCGCAGCTGCTGGAAGCGGGCGGCGACCGAGCCCTCGGTGACCCGCATATAGGTGTCGCCCCGGGCCGGGTCGTTGAGGCTGAGGTAGGCGATATCGGTGCCGAGGAGCGAGCGGGCGCGCTGCACGATCGCCTGTAGGACGGCGTCCACGTCCCGCAGTCCCGCGAGGTCGTGGGCGGTCTCGAAGAGGGCGGACAGCTCCGCCTCGCGGCGCCGTCGGCCCTCCAGTTCCGCGCGGACCCTGAGCGCGATGAGCTTGGCCCGCTCCAGCGCGGCGATCCGGTCGGTGGGCCGGCCCGCGGCGCGGGCGAGCAGCACCGGCTGCTCGTACGCCTCGGCCGGGGCGCCACGGGCCAGCAGGTCGAGGAACGGCGTCCCGGCGTCGCCGTCCTGCGGGACGGCGGTACCGGCCGGGAGCCCGGCGGCGGTGGCGGGCCGTCCGGTGGAGTGCAGGTGATCGCGAGACATGCTCACAGGATTCCGCATCGCCCGTCCGTCCCGTCCGGCCTGTGGAAAACTCCCCGGCCCTCGGTCGCCGGGCGGGTCAGTGAGCCGTCCAGCCGCCGTCGAGCACCAGCGAGGTGCCGGTGACGAAGGCGGCCCACGGGCCGCAGAGATAGCCGACGGCCTCGGCGACCTCCTCCGGTTCGATGAGCCGCTTGACGGCGCTGTCCTGCAGGAGCACCTCGGTCAGCACACGTTCCTCGGGGATGCCGTGGGCCTGTGCCTGGTCGACGATCTGTTTCTCGACCAGGGGGGTGCGCACATAGGCGGGATTCACACAGTTCGAGGTGACCCCGTGGGGCGCGCCCTCCAGCGCGGCCGTCTTGGACAGGCCCTCCAGACCATGTTTGGCGGCCACATAGGCCGACTTGTAGGCGGAGGCGCGCAGACCGTGGACGGAGGAGATGTTGACGATACGGCCCCAGCCCTGACCGTACATGTGCGGCAGGGCACCCCGGATGAGCCGGAACGGGGCCTCCAGCATCACGGTCAGCACGGTGTGGAAGACGTCGGGCGGGTACTCCTCGATGGGGCGGACCAGCTGCAGCCCAGCGTTGTTGACCAGGATGTCGATACCGGCGGCGGCGTGCTCGGCGGCGTCGAGGTCGGTGAGATCCAGGACCTGCGGTTCGACCGTGCCCGCCAGCTCTCGGGCCCGCTCGGCCAGCGCGTCCAGGCCGGCCGCGTCCCGGTCGACGGCGCGCACCTTGGCGCCGGAGGCCGCGAGTCGCAGCGCGCAGGCGCCGCCGATGCCGCCCGCCGCGCCGGTGACGAGGGCGGTGCGGCCGGAGAGGTCGAGCGAGGGGGTGTGCGGACCGGGCAGGGAGCTGGGCGAGGTCATACCTCGACCCTAAGCAGCGCCCCGACCCGGCCACATGTGGTCACACCCCATACTTCATTCAGAACTCGTAGGGACAAACCATGTGGGTTCGTCGGACAGGGCCTGTTTGATCCGGAACAGTTGGCGTTCGTTCATCGTCGGCATGGCGTCCACCTCGAACCATCCGACCTCAAGGGACTCGTCGTCGTTGACGCGCGCCTCGCCGCCGACGGCCCGGCAGCGGAAGGTGAGGTCCATGAACTGGCAGATGTCGCCGTTGCCGTAGGTGACCACGTCACCGGACTTCACCATCACGACCCGTTCCGGGACGCACCGGACGGCGGTCTCCTCGTACACCTCGCGCACGGCGCAGTCGGCCGGCTGCTCGCCGGGGTCCGGGATACCCGACGGCACCGCCCACTTGTGGTTGTCCGCGCGCCGGCCCAGCAGCACTCTGCCGCGTTCGTCGAGGACGACGGCGCTGACGCCCGGAAGCCACAGCAGCTGGTGGCCCGCCGAGGCCCGGATGGTACGGATGAAGTCAGGAGTACCCATGAACCCGACCCTAATGGGCCCGGTCGTGTTCCTCCCGCGCTAGCGGCGGGGCGTGCGACGGGCGGCGGGACGCGTCGGTGGCGCGCCGGGCGCGCACACCGGCGCCGATCGCCCAGCCGAGCCCGCCCGCGGCGACCAGCACGAGGGCGATCTCGGGCAGGATGCCCAGCCGGGTGGCGGGGGTCTGCGAGGAGCGCAGCGGGATCTTCTGGACCAGGTAGTCCGCCACGAACATGCCGGTCTTCTGGGTGATCTTCCCGTCCGGCATGATCACCGCGCTGACGCCGCTGGTCACCGGCACGGTCACGGTGCGGCTGTGCTCCACGGCGCGGACCCGGGACATGGCGAGCTGCTGATAGGTCATCTCGCTGCGGTCGAAGGTCGCGTTGTTGCTCGGCACGGAGATCATCTGTGCGCCGTGGGTGACCGTGTCCCGCACGACCCAGTCGAAGGCGGCCTCGTAGCAGGTCGCGAGGCCGACCTCGGTGCCGCGGATGTCGAAGACACCCGGCTCGGTGCCCCGGCTGAAGTCCTGGCGGACCATGGCGGTCCAGGTGCCGTTGATCGCGCCGATGAGCGAGCGCAGCGGCAGGTACTCGCCGAACGGCTGGATCTGCCGCTTGTCATACGTCTGTGTGGGCCCCTTGGCCGGGTCCCACAGGATCTGCTCGTTGAACAGTCTGCCGTTCCGCTCGACGACGCCGCCGACCGAGATGGGCACGCCGATCGCCTTGGCCGCGTCGTCGATGACGAGGCCGGCGTCGGGGTTGGCGAAGGGGTCGATGTCGGAGGAGTTCTCCGGCCACAGCACGAAGTCGGGCCGGGCGACCTTGCCCGCCTTGACGTCGGCGGCCAGTTTCCTGGTCTCGCGCGCGTGGTAGTCGAGCACGGCGCGGCGCTGGGCGTTGAACACCAGGCCGGCACGCGGCACATTGCCCTGGATGACCGCGACGGTCACCGCGCCGTCCTCGGCCTTGTCGCTCACCAGCGGCCGGGCGGCCAACGCCCCCGCCACCGGTACGGCCACGCTCAGCAGGGCCGCGGCGGCGGTCCCCCGGCGGACGACCCGGGTGCGGCGGCCCTCGACGGCGACGCGTACGGCCTCGTACAGGCCGAACCCGCACAGGACGACGGCGAAGCCGAGCACGGGGGTGCCGCCGACCGCGGCGAGCGGCAGGAAGACGCCGTCCGCCTGGCCGAACGCGATCTTTCCCCAGGGGAAGCCGTGGAACGGTACGCGCGCGCGTACCGCCTCGTCCGCCACCCAGAGGGCCGCCGCCCACACCGGCCAGGCGGGCAGCTTCGAGACCACGGCGACGCCGAGCCCGACCAGCGCGATGAAGACCGCCTCCACGGCGACCAGGGCGAGCCAGGGCCCGGGGCCGACCTCCACGCCGGTCCATACCAGCAGCGGCAGCAGGAAGCCGAGACCGAAGAGGTAGCCGAGGCCGAGGGCCGCCCGCCAGCGGCGGCCGCGCAGCACCCAGCCGAAGCCGGCGAAGGCGGGCAGGGCGAGCCACCACAGTGTGCGCGGGGGGAAGCTGACGTAGAGCAGCACTCCGCAGAGCGCCGAGACGGCGGCCGGGACCAGACGCAGCAGCCGGGAGCCGGGCGTGGGCCATGGCCATGGCCGCGGCCGGACCCGGTCCGGCCGGTCCACGGATGTTGCGGTGACGGTCACCCCGGGAGTGTACGGCGGGTGACCTTGCCGCAGACAGCGCGGTCCGGGTACGGGGGGGGCGACGCCGTGGGGGCAGCGGGGCAGACGTCCGCGTCCGGATCTGAAGCAGACAAGGGGCGCGGGCACGAATGCGGACGCCGTCAGCGGCAGACGACATGCTTCCGATGTGCCGGACATCGTGGTGCTCGTCGTGGTGCCAGACATCGTGGTGCCGGGTGCCCGCACCATGTGGTTCCTGATCACCACGGCGGCGTGGGACGGCCGTCCCGAGGTGTCCTGCTCGCGGTACTCGCCATGGCCGTGGGCTGTGCCTGGGGCCGGATCTCCGGGGCGCTGCGCCCGCCGCCGCGCCCTTCGCCGGGGCGCTCGCCGAGCCGGCGAAACGGTGCGTCCCGGCAGCGGCGGCAGGCTCAGTGGGCGGTACCCGGTGTGATCGTCCGCAGCCGGGCCTTGATCACCCGGACCGCGGACTCCGCGTTGTCCACAGTGATCGTGAACGTGTGGCCGTCCCACAGTCGGAGCACCACGCCCTCGCCGCGGCGCACGACGACGGCGGTGCCCTTCTCGGGCCGCCAGCGGTACCCCCAGCCGCCCCAGTGGCGCGGGGTGACATGCGGGGCGAACTCGGCGCCGGCGACATGGCTGAGCGGGATACGGCGGCGGGGCAGCCCGATGTGGCCGCAGCGCACTTCGAGGGACTCCTGGTCCAGCTTCAGGTCGACGTGCACGAACGCGAGGGTGCCGAAGAGGACCAGCAGCCCGGCCGCGATACAGCCGACGACGGACATGACGAGCGGGGCGATGCCGGAGGTCCAGGCGGACTCCACGGCGAGTTCGATGCCGAGGGCCATGCAGGCCGCGCCGACGAGCGCGAGCAGCCACTGGACCCGGTTGGTGGCGCGGCCGGTCCACACCTCGGGGTGCGAGGCGTCGGTGGTGTCCTCGTCGTGGGAGTGGTCCTGCATGGCTACGAGGTTACTCAGGATTCGCTGCGCGGTGTGTGCGTTGGGCACGCTGACCGCGCCGGGTCGCGGGAAGCGGCCCAAAGGGTCCGCCCGGCCACCGGTGGTCAGCGGGCGGGGCTCGCGGCCACGAGGAGGCGGCCCTCGGCGTAGCGCAGCGCGGGCGCGGGCAGCCCGCCCGCACGGCCGCTCAGCAGCACCGTCACGGTGCCCTCGGCCGGCGCGTCGGGAGCGGGCCGCTCGCCGATGCGGCGCAATGTCTGGGCGGCCACCGCGCCGGCGCTGCCGTGCAGCACCAGCGGCGGGGCGTCGGCGCGTCGCACGGCCGCGCGGATGCGTTCCGCGACCAGTTCGTAGTGGGTGCAGCCGAGGACGACGGTCGTCACGTCGGGCGGGGTCAGCCCGGCGGCCGCGGCGACGGCGGCGTCGATGGCGGCCTCGTCCGCGTGCTCGACGGCCTCGGCGAGTCCCCGGCACGGCACCTCGGCGACCGGTACGCCGTCGGCGAACTCCTCGATGAGCCCGCGCTGGTAGGGGCTGCCGGTGGTGGCGGGTGTGGCCCAGATCGCGACGGGGCCGCCACCGGCCGCGGCCGGCTTGATCGCCGGGACGGTGCCGATCACCGGGATGCGGGGTTCCAGGCGGGCGCGCAGCGCGGGCAGCGCGTGCACGGTGGCCGTGTTGCAGCCGACGACCAGGGCGTCGGGGCGGTGCGCCGCGGCGGCCTCGGCCACGGCCAGGGCGCGCTCGGTGAGGTCCTTCGGGGTGCGCGGGCCCCACGGCATGCCGTCGGGGTCGAGGGAGAGGACGAGATCCGAGTCGGGCCGCAGGCGCCGCACCGCGGCGGCGGCCGCCAGCAGGCCGATTCCGGAGTCCATGAGCGCGATCTTCACCCGGCCACGATAGACGACGGGTCCCGGCGGGCCCGTCCGGTGGGGCAGACTGCGCAGGTGAGTGCCCTCCTGTGGATCGCCGCCGTATCGCTCGCCGCCTGGCTGTGGCTGTTGCTGTGTCAGGGCCGCTTCTGGCTGACGGATGTGCGTCTGCCGCCACGCCGGGACCCGGACGACTGGCCGTCGGTGTGTGTGGTCGTACCGGCCCGGGACGAGGCCGCGGTGCTGCCGTCGAGCCTGCCGTCGCTGCTGGCGCAGGAGTATCCGGGGCGGGCGGAGGTCTTCTTGGTCGACGACGGCAGTTCGGACGGCACCGGGGAGCTGGCCCGCGAACTGGCCCGGCGCCACGGCGGGCTGCCGCTGACGGTGGACTCGCCCGGCGAGCCGCCCGCGGGCTGGACGGGCAAGCTGTGGGCGGTGCGCCACGGCATCGGTCTGGCACGCGCGCGTGACCCCGAGTATCTGCTCCTGACGGACGCCGACATCGCGCACGCGCCGGACAGCCTGCGGCACCTGGTGGCGGCGGCACGCACCGGCGGCTTCGACGTCGTCTCGCAGATGGCCCGGCTGCGGGTGGAGAGCCTGTGGGAGCGTCTGGTGGTGCCCGCCTTCGTGTATTTCTTCGCGCAGTTGTACCCGTTTCGCCGGATCGGGCGGCGCGGGGCGCGCACGGCAGCCGCGGCAGGCGGCTGTGTGCTGCTGCGCACGGAGACGGCCGAGCGGGCGCGGATCCCCGACGCGATCCGGCATGCCGTCATCGACGACGTGGCGCTCGCGCGGGCCGTGAAGGGCGACGGGGGACATGTCTGGCTGGGGCTCGCCGAGCGGGTGGACAGTGTGCGCCCCTATCCGCGGCTGCACGACCTGTGGCGGATGGTCTCGCGCAGCGCGTACGCGCAGCTGCGGCACAACCCGCTGCTGCTCGTCGGCACCGTCGCAGGGCTGGCGCTGGTGTACCTCGTGCCGCCGGTGGTGCTGGTCGTGGGCGCGGCAGCGGGGAGCACGGCCGCCGCGGTGACCGGTGCCCTGGCGTGGCTGGTGATGACGGGGACGTATGTCCCGATGCTCCGCTACTACCGCCAGCCGCTGTGGCTCGCCCCCTCGCTGCCGTTCACCGCGTTCCTGTACCTCCTCATGACGGTCGACTCGGCGGTTCGGCACTACCGGGGCCGCGGAGCGGCCTGGAAGGGCCGTACGTACGCGCGTCCCGACGCCGTGCCCGACGAGGGCTGAGGGTTCGTCACTTCCGGCCGGTGTCGTCACTTCCGGCCGGGTGTCCAGTTCATGCCCCATCCGTAGGCGCGGTCGACGGTCCGCTGCGGGCTCACTCCGCGGGCCGGCACCAGGTACTGGGCCTCGCGCCGGACCACGAGGTCCCCGCCCGTGTTGGTGATCAGGGCGAGCGCGCACACCGTCGACGGCACCCTGCACTCGTCGAGCGAGAACTCGACGGGCGCGCCGTGCTGGGGCCGGAGGGTGACGGTGGCGTGCAGGTCGACGAAGGAGTCGGCGCCTTCGTAGATGGTCACGAAGACGAGGATGCGCCGGAAGTCCTGGGTGTGGTCGAGGTTGACGGTGAGGTTCTCGCCGCTCGCCTGGGCGCCGGTGCGGTCATCGCCGTCGAGGTGGATGTAGGGGGGCCGGTGCAGCGATCCGAAGGCGTTGCCGAGGGCCTGGACGACCCCTTTGCGGCCGTCGGCGAGTTCGTACAGGGCGCACAGGTCGAGGTCGAGATCCGAGTGCGCGGCGCCGTGCCGGCGGCCCCATCCGGAGAACTGCTTGCGCGTCTGCCAGTTGAGGTTGACCCGCAGGGCACCGGACGTGCCGCCCTGCTTGGCGAGCGAGACGGTGGGGGCAGCCTTGGTGAGCGTGACCTTGCCAGGGCGCACGGGCGCGGCGGACGGCGGCGGGGGCAGCGGGACCGGCTGGCCCACCGGCGGCGGTGCGGTCACCGTGGGCGGTGCGGTCCGCGCGGGCGGCGGGGCAGCTGGGGGCGGCGGCACCGGCGGCCGCACCGCGGTGGCCGGTGGAGCGGGCGGTGCCGTGTGCTGCGGCTCGTCCACGGTGATCCCGAAATCCGTCGCCAGCCCCTCCAGGCCGCTGCCGTAGCCCTGGCCGACGGCGCGGAACTTCCAGCCGCCCTGACGGCGGTAGAACTCGCCGAGCACGAAGGCCGTCTCGACCGTCGCACCCATGCTGTCGAAGCGCGCGACCGCATCGCCCCGGGCGGCGTCCGTCACCGCGATGTACAGGTCCGGCACCCGGCCGAAGGTCCCGCCGTCCGCCGAGGCGGCGAGGACCACGCGCTCGACGGCGGCCTCCACGCGCGCGAGGTCCACGAAAAGGGTGTCGGTCACCCTGCCCGCGGCATTCCGCTTGCCTTCGTGACGGACCGCTCCGGAGGAGTGCGCGGGCTGGTTGTAGAAGACGAAGTCACCGTCCGAGCGCACCTTTCCCGCCACCAGCAGGAGTGCCGAGGCGTCCACGTCCGGGACCCCGGGCCCCGCACGCCAGCCCAATTCGACGCGCAGCGCCGTCGTGGGCACCGGTGCATTCGATCCTTTCGACATTGCCATGTACGCCCCCATCACGTGGTCGCCGAGCCGGGTCGCGTCCCGGCCGGCTCCTGCCATCCCTACCCCGCCAACCTATTCCGGGGGACGGCGAACTCCCATGAGCTGCACAGAATGATCGCTGTCCAACCCCCGGTAACCTGCCGGGAACTTGGCCTTTACATGATTCAAACGCAGGTTGCCGCCCCTTTTTGCCAAGTTCGCTCGGATTGGCGATCCCGCGTCACCGCCGACACAGAAAACAACCCTCTTATCGGTCTCCCCAACCAGCACATCGTGGGCTTAACTTATGTGCCATGACCTCCCCCCGCTCCACTTATGGCGGCGGCTACTACTCCGCCTCCTTCCCGGACACTCCGATCTACGACTCGCTCGTGGCCGAGCGGGGCACCCCGCAGATCGCCCCGATCCGGGTCCCCGCGGCCTACGACACGTCGGGCGGCAACCTGCCCGCGCTGCCGTCGGCTCTGCCCGCGCTCCCGGCGGGACCCTCCCAGCACGCCCCCCACTACGGCTACCAGCAGGCGCCGCAGCCCGCTCCGCTGCAGCAGGCGCCCACGGCGTACATCCCGCAGCAGGCCACCGCCCCGCGCGGCTACCCCGGTCCGCAGCCCCCGCAGCCGCGGCCGATGGCGCCGGGCACCGGCTACGAGGCGATGCGCCCCGCGGCCCCGCGGCCCGCTCCGGCTTCGTACCAGGACCCGTACAACAACCACAACCAGCAGCAGTACCGCGGCTACTGACCGGTCCGCCCCGGCTGTCGGTGCCGACTGGCACGATGACGGCATGGGGAACGCCACGCTGCACTCGATCCACGTCCATCCGGTCAAGGCGTTCCGGGGCGTCTCGCCCCGGGAGGCCACCGTGGAGCCCTGGGGGCTGGCCGGAGACCGGCGCTGGGCGCTGATCGACGACGGGGGAAAGGTCGTCACGCAGCGGGAGGAGCCGCGCCTCGCGCTCGCCGCCGCCGAGCCCGTGCCCGGCGGCGGCGTTCGGCTGTCCGCGGCCGGGAGAGCGCCGCTGACGGTGCCGGTCCCCGCGCCGGGCACCACGGTGACGGTGTCCGTCTTCGGCACCAAGCTGGAGGCCGTCGCCGCCGACGCCGCCGCGCACGCCTGGTGCGCCGACCATCTGGGGACGGACGTCCGCCTGGTCCACCTGGACGACCCGGCCACGCGCCGCCCGATCGATCCGGCCTACGCGCTGCCCGGCGAGACGGTGAGCTTCGCCGACGGCTATCCACTGCTGGTGACCACGCTCGCCTCCCTCGACGCGCTCAACTCCCTGGTGGCCCGGGGCGATCACGCGCACGAGGGCCCGCTGCCCATGAACCGCTTCCGGCCGAGCGTGGTCGTGGCCGGCCCGGAGCCCTGGGCCGAGGACGGCTGGTCGGACATCGCCATCGGCGAGGTGGTCTTCCGGGTCGCCAAAGCCTGCGGGCGGTGCGTAGTGACCACGACCGACCAGGGCACCGCCGCACGCGGCGCGGAGCCCCTGCGCACGCTGGCGCGGCACCGCCGCATCGGCCGCTCGCTGGTCTTCGGCCAGAACCTGGTGCCCCGCTCCACCGGCACGATCCGGGTGGGTGATCCGGTGACGATCCTCGCTTGAAGTGTGTTGCGAGCGGCGGCGACCGCCCGAGGCCGGACGCCGCGGTGCCGCAGTGTCGCAGTGCCGCGGGGTGCGTCGGCCGGGCGGACCCGAGGCGGTTGAACGGCAGGCGTGCGACCCCGAAGCGGTGCGGCGCCCTCGGGCCGGGCGGGCACGGGCGGGCACGGGCGGGCACGGCCATGCGACGAGCACGCGCCGGACGCCGCGCGCCCCGGCCGGACGTCGAAACGCCGCGCGCCGGGCCGGGCGTCACAACACGCCCCGGGCTCCGGCGGATCGCATTCCCGCCGCACCGGGCCGCCTCCTGACGGGCGGTCGGTGTTGGTCGGCGGTGGCTCGATCCCGTCGCCGTGGGGAACCGGACGCCGTCGCCCGATCGTTGGGATGTCGTGGAAAGTCCATGAGAGGTCTCGGTCGAAGCTGCTCAGGAGCGGAGGTGATTTCGCTCTCTCTTCGACCGGGCCCGCGGATGAACGGCTCCGCGAGGGGTTATCACGGAACGGGAAGGGGGGTGCGGAAGGTTGCGGGCAATCAGCGGCCTCTGGCGCTGGCGGCACAATCCGCTGCGCCGCGCGACCGATCTGGCCGAAGCGTGGGTGGCCCTCGGGGCACTGCTGCTGATCACGGTGGCCGCACCCGTGGCCGGCTCGCTCGTCGGCGCCGTGGCGCAGGACGCCCTCCAGCAGTCCGCGCGGGCCCAGCAGCACTCCCGGCACCTGGTCACGGCGACCGTGGTGCGCAAACTGGCCGACGCCGTGCCGGAGGCCGGCCCGGACACCCCCATCGGCCATGATCCCCGCAGCCGTGTCCTGGCCGAGTGGACCGCCCCGGACGCCACCCTGCAGCACGGGCCGATCCTGGCACCCCTCACCTCCCCGCACCCGGGCGACCACTTCACACTGTGGGCGGACGCGCACGGCCGCATGGTCGCCCGCCCACTGGACTCCGCGACGGCGACGACGCACGCGGTGCTGGCCGGATTCGGCGCCGCGCTGCTGATATCGGGCCTGGTCGAGGGCGGCAGACGGATGATCGTCTGGCGCATGGTCCGCCGCCGGTACGCGCGCTGGGACCAGGCATGGGACCGGGCGGGCCCGGACTGGGGCAAGGCAGGCACCGGCAGTTGACGGGCCGCCGCCTCTGGTCAACCCACCGCCCGCGCGCACGCTACGGTGGACCGGCCGAGGCACTCGGCGACGACCCGCGCGCAACGAGCCGCAGGGACCGCGGCACCGGCCGTGCGCCCCGAGGCGAACGAGCCACGTACCACGAGGTGGGGGCACAGCAACGCCATGGCACAGGGCACGGTTCAGGTGACGCACACCGGTACATCGCGGTGGCGGCGCCGCACGGGTGAGTACGTTTCGCTCGCCGCCGCCCTGGAGGCCGCCGCCGACGGCGACGTCCTCACCGTGGCTCCCGGCACCTACCGGGAGAACCTGGTGATCCAGCGGGCGGTGACGCTGCGCGGCCCCGAGGGCTCGCCCGGCTCGGTGCGGATCGCCCCGCTCGACGGGGTGCCGCTGACGGTGCGCGCCTCGGCCGTGGTGCAGGACCTGCTCGTGGAGGGCCAGGACGCCGCCGCGCCCGCGCTGCTCGTCGAGGAGGGCACGCCCGAACTGCGGGACGTGCGGGTCGTCGCCCGGTCCGCCTCGGGCCTGGAGGTGCGCGGCACCGCCCGCCCGACCGTGCGGCGCTGCACCGTGGACAACCCTGCGGGGATCGGCATCGCCGTGCTCGACGGCGGGGCCGGGGTGTTCGAGGACTGCGAGGTGGTGGCGGCCGGGCAGTCGGGCGTCGCGGTGCGCGGCGGCGGGCACCCCCGGCTGGAGCGCTGCCGGGTGCACCACGCCTCGGGTGTCGGTCTGATGGTGACCGGCGAGAACTCCGCGCTGGAAGCGGTGGGTTGCGAGGTCTACGAGGTACGCGGAGCCGGTGCCCAGGTCACCGCGCGGGCCACGGCGCACCTCACCGACTGCGATGTGCACCGCACGGCGGCGGACGGCGTCACGCTGGACACGGATGCCGTGCTGACCCTCGCCGACTGCCGCATCCACGACATCCCGGAGAACGCGGTCGACCTGCGCTCCCGTTCGGTGCTCACGCTGACCCGGACGACGGTGCGGCAGTTCGGGCGCAACGGCCTGTCGGTGTGGGACCCGGGCACCCGCGTGGACGCCAACCAGTGCGAGATCTTCGACAGCACGGGCGACTATCCCGCGGTGTGGGTGAGCGACGGCGCGACGGCCGTGCTCGACTCCTGCCGGGTGCACGATGTGCCGGACGCCCTGTTCGTCCTGGACCGGGGCTCCCGCGCGGACGTGGTGGACAGCGACCTGTCCCAGGTGCGCAACACCGCCGTGTCGGTCAGCGACGGGGCGACCGCGCAGCTCGACGACTGCCGCATCCGGGACGCGGCGACCGGCGCCTGGTTCCGCGACCACGGCAGCGGCGGGACGCTCAACAACTGCACCGTGGACGGCACGCAGACCGGCGTGATCGTCACCAAGGGCGCGGACCCCACGATCGAGCGCTGCTCGGTGGACGGCCCCGCGGAGGCGGGCTTCTACGTCTCGGCCGGGGGCCGCGGCAGCTTCCTGGGCTGCCGGGTGACGGGCAGCGGCGGCTACGGCTTCCATGTGATAGACGGCTGTCGTACGACGCTGAAGAAGTGCCGTACGGAGCGCTGCGCGCGCGGCGGCTACGAGTTCGCGGACGGCGGCCCCGACGCGGGTTCCGGCACGGGGCCGGTCGTGGAGGACTGCACCAGCGACGAGAGCGGCGGCGGGCTCAAGCCGCCCGCGGCCCGGGAGACCGCCGCGGAGACGACCGGTCCCTCCTCCGGGCTGCTGGGCGCGATCCCCGGCCAGCGCAGCGGCGAGGAGGAACCGCCGGGGGTCGCCGCGGAGTCGGCGCGGACGTCCGAGGACGTGCTCGGCGAACTCGACGCCCTGGTCGGCCTGGACAGCGTCAAGCGCGAGGTCCGCGCGCTCACCGACATGATCGAGGTGGGCCGGCGCCGCCGTGCGGCGGGTCTGAAGGCGGCGTCGGTCAAGCGCCATCTGGTGTTCACGGGCTCCCCGGGTACCGGAAAGACCACGGTGGCCCGGCTCTACGGCGAGATCCTCGCCTCGCTCGGCGTGCTGGAGAAGGGGCACCTCGTCGAGGTGTCCCGGGTCGACCTGGTCGGCGAGCACATCGGGTCCACCGCGATCCGCACCCAGGAGGCATTCGAACGGGCCCGCGGCGGTGTGCTGTTCATCGACGAGGCGTACGCGCTCTCGCCGCAGGACGCCGGCCGGGACTTCGGCAAGGAGGCCATCGACACCCTGGTCAAGCTGATGGAGGACCACCGGGACGCGGTGGTGGTGATCGTCGCGGGCTACACGGCCGAGATGGAGCGTTTCCTGACCGTCAACCCCGGTGTGGCGTCCCGCTTCTCCCGGACCATCACCTTCGGCGACTACGGGCCCGACGAGTTGCTGCGGATCGTGGAGCAGCAGGCCGACGAGCACGAGTACCGGCTGGCGCAGGGCGCCTCACAGGCGCTGCTGGAGTACCTCACGGCGATCCCCAAGGGTGCCGCGTTCGGCAACGGCCGCACCGCCCGGCAGACCTTCGAGGCGATGGTGGAGCGGCACGCGAGCCGGGTCGCCCAGCTCGCCGAGCCGAGCACGGACGATCTGACGCTGCTGTACGCCGAGGATCTGCCGGAACTGCCCTGACCCGGAACGGCCCCGGTCAGGGCGCCGGTTCGGGGCGCTGACCGGGTACGTCCGGCCGCAGCCCGGCCAGCAGCCGCTCCCGTTCCTCGGCGAACGCCGGGTCGGCCTGGTACTCGGAGTGGCCGAGGATGGGCGCGGGAAGCGGGTGCCGGGCGGTGCGGCCGTAGGCGAGGGGGTCCTTCAGTGGCGCGTGGTCGACGTCCGGGCCGCAGTCGCCGGGCAGCCGCACGGGGCCGCCGATGGGGTCGGTGAGCCGGTAGAGATTGCGCCAGCGGGCCACCTCGCGGTGCAGGGAGCCGAGTTCGGCGGGGCCGAAGTAGGCGGGGAACCAGCGGCCGTACAGGCGCTCCAGCGGGGAGCCGTAGGTGAGCAGGGCGACCCGTCCGCGCACGGACGGCGTCAGCTGCCAGGCCGCGGCTGCCGCGAGGACACTGCCCTGGGAGTGCCCGGAGATCACCAGGCGTCCCCCGGTGTGCTGCGTCCAGGTCGCCATCCGCCAGGTCAGGTCGGGCACCGCGCGCTCGGCGTAGCAGGGCGGCGCGAAGGGGTGGGCGGCGCGCGGCCAGAAGGTGCCGACGTCCCAGAGGATGCCGATGGTGCGCCGTGCGGAGGCGTCCTTGTAGGCGCGCCGCCCCCAGCTGACGAACAGGACGAAGCCGAGCCCGACCAGCCAGGAGCCCAGTGCCTGCGCGGTCTCGGCCGCACCCCGCACGACGGCGTAGGTGTGCCCGGCCGCCTCCCCGGGGGTCTTCCCGGTGTCCAGGCCGCCCGCCAGCGCTCCCGCGCCGAGCAGCAGCGTGGTGGCGGAGACGACGACGAGGAGGAGGGGCGCTTGGTCGGTGAGCGCGGCCATCGCGCGGGTGCGTGCGATACGGCGGGTGGTGGCCGGGTCGTCCGGTTCCTTCGGGTAGTCGCGCCGCACCGTGCTCCGCTCGGCGCGGCTGAGCTGCCAGGTGCGCCAGGACAGCCAGCCGACCAGGGCGAGCAGCGCCACCAGGAGCGGCGGGATGACGGACGCCTGCCAGGTCAGCAGCACGGGCGGGCCGTCGATGGAGGAGCCGGTGCCGTCCAGCCAGTCGGCCACGCGCTGGGCGACGCCGCCCGACATCACGCCGCCCAGCGCGCAGGCCAGCAGCGCGACGGCGGGCCCGCCAAGACCGCGCATGGCGGCCCGCCCGCCGACCGGGGCGCCCGCCGGTCCGGCGGGTTCGGGGTCCGGGGGCGGGGAGCGGTGCAGCAGGTGGGCGACCGCCGCGATGACGACCACGAGCAGCCCCTGTACCAGGGCGATGGCGCCGAAGGTGGTGTCCCCCGACAGCCGCCCGGCCGACTGCCAGCCCGGCCGGGACCAGCCCGCGTACAGCAGCGCGAGGGCGAGCAGGACGAGGGCGGCCAGCGGCAGCCGGCGTACGAGGTGCTCATCGAGTTCCCGGTCCAGGCGGTTCTCGCTGCGGCCTTGGCGGCACACCACCCAGAGCACGGTCGCCGCGGTGGCGCACAGCCCGGCGATCAGCAGCCGGCCGAGGGAGTCGAGGGCGTCGGACCCGCCCGGCCCGCGGTCGAAGCGGACGGCCGGGGCGACGATCGCCGCCGCCACCGTCAGCAGGCCCGCGGCGGTGTGGGCGGCGCGCAGCCGGGCCACCAGTCGGCGCCCGTACCAGAAGCCGGGGCTGCCCAGCGCGGTGGGGCCGCCCTGTTCGTCCGGCTCGGGGCGGTGCGGCAGCGGCGGCTGGGACTCATAAGCGCTCCAGGTGCGCCGCGACAGGTACCAGAGCAGGTAGGTCAGGGCGGCCGGCACCAGGGCGGCCAGGGCGAGCCGGCGCCCGGGCAGGCTCCACCAGCCGTCGCCGGAAGCGGCGGGCGAGAGGAAACCCAGCCAGGAGTGGCGCGCGGCGCATGCCTCGACGCCGGCGCACTGCCAGGCCACGAGGTCCAGGGCGACCTCGCAGGCCGCCGCCACCAGCAGCACCGTGAGGGTGAGCCCCGCGAGCCGCACCAGCAGCCCGTACAGTCGCACCGTCCGCCGCCGGCGGCCCCGGGTGGCGGGCCGCATCCAGTGGGCGAGGTTGACGACCATGAAGGGCAGCAGCAGGAGCCACAGGGCGCGAGCGCTGTTGCCGGAGGTGAGGTTGCACCAGACGTATGCCTCGGGGACCGGTCTGTCCCGGTACTCCTCGGGCCGGTCCTCCGCGTCCACGTCCACGGCGCGCCGGAAGACGGCGGCCGTGTCGTCGCCGGTGATCCGCACCGTGCACGGATCGTCGAGCATCTCCTCGGGTGTGGTGCCCCCCACTCCGTGGACCAGGAGTTCCAGGTCGACCGGGGTCGTCCCGGGCCGCACCGCGGGGCCGTTCGCCCCGTCCGCCGCGGTCTGCTGCTGCGCACGCTCCACTGTTCTCGCTCTTCCCCCCGTGACGCGCCGACGGCTGGTGTCCGTGCGGCCTTCAGGATCTCCACTCCGGGTGCTCCCTACACCTCTCGTCACCGAATCTCCCCGATCCGTGTGACCATCAGCGGGACGGACGGTGTCCGAAGGGCATGTCCGGGTCGATATGGAGGCCGGCACGGCGGGGAGCAACCCGTGACAAGATGGGACGCCCGCGCACCGGTGGCATGGCGGAACATCCTGGTCGGAGCGAGTGTGAGAGGCATGTCGGACGGCTGAGGCGAAAGGACCGGAGCGTACGTGAGTGAGAATCAGAACCTCCTCGCGGAGCAGCGCCGCGCCTTGATCCTGGACGAGGTCCGGCGGCGCGGCGGCGTCCGGGTGAACGAACTGACGCGCAAGCTGGGCGTGTCCGACATGACCGTGCGCCGCGACCTGGACGCGCTGGCCCGGCAGGGGGTCCTGGAGAAGGTGCACGGCGGGGCGGTGCCGGTCATCGAGGCGAGCACGCACGAGCCGGGTTTTGAGGCCAAGTCGGGCCTGGAGCTGAGCGCCAAGGAGGACATCGCGCGGGCCGCCGCCGAGCTGGTCGGCCCGGGCACCGCGATCGCTCTGTCGGGCGGCACGACGACCTACGCGCTGGCGCACCGGCTCCTCGATGTGCCGGATCTGACGGTGGTGACCAACTCGGTGCGGGTCGCGGACGTCTTCCATGCCGCGCAGCGCACCTCGGGTCAGCGGGAGGGCGCGCCGACGGTGGTGCTGACCGGCGGGGTACGCACTCCGTCCGACTCGCTGGTGGGGCCGGTGGCCGACCAGGCGATCGCCACACTCCACTTCGACCTGTTGTTCCTCGGCGTGCACGGGATATCGGTCAAGGCCGGCCTGTCGACACCCAATCTCGCGGAGGCCGAGACCAACCGGCGGCTGGTGCAGTCGGCACGGCAGGTGGTGGTGGTCGCGGACCACACCAAGTGGGGGACGGTGGGCCTGAGTTCGTTCGCGACCCTGGAGCAGGTCGACACCCTGGTCACCGACCGGGGGCTGCCGGCGGCGGCGCGCGCGGAGATCTCCGAACATCTGCGTCGGCTGGTGGTGGCGGGTGCTCCGGCCGAGGACCCGGACAACTGATGGGCCGTCAACTAGGCTGACGTCTCAGCACTGTCAACGGCCCGTTCGCTCAAGGGAAGTCGCGAGGAGATTCGCGTCCATGGCTCACGGTCTGCGTCCGGTGGGGATCGACTTCGCCGAAACGGCGCCCCTGCGCCTGGTGCTCACCCGCGAGATCACCGCCGCGCCGGACGCCGTCCACCGCGCACTCGCCGAGGACGTGTCCGGCCGGCCGCAGTGGTTCTGGGCGGTGACGTCCGCCCGGGCGACCGAGGGCGGTCAGGAGGTCCGGCTCCGGGGCTGCACATGGCTCACGGAGTCGGTGATCTCGGCGAAGGCTCCCGAGGTGTACGCGTATCGCGTCGACAGGACGAACGCGCCGGGAGCCCGCGCCTGGATCGAGGAGTGGCGGCTCGCCCCGGCCGGCACCGGCACCCTCGTCCGGATGACGTTCGCGCTCGACGGGACGGGGCTCTTCCGCGCCGTCGCCCGCCTGGCGCGCCCCGGCGTCGGCCGCGCGTTCCGCGACGCGGTCACCGCGCTGGACCGACGCCTGACCGACCGGAACCCGTCGGGTCCCGGTCCCGTGTGAGCACCGCACCGAGGACCAACTCCGGTGCGCACCCGCCCGATTGACCTCCCCCAGCAGCCACGTTCCCCAACGGCTCATCGAGCGGGCACAGGCAGGTGCCGCACAGACCGGACCCACGCGACAAGCGCACCGACAGGAAGCCCCCGCGAACGCGTCCACGAGCGTCCCCGCAGCGATCACGGCCCCACGGACGGCAACAACCGCCACAAACCGACGGACAGCGACCGCACGCGCCCCGCGCACTCCGGCAGGACGCCGGCCCCGGCGGACGCCGGTACACACGTGGCCTGACGCCGGTACACACGCGGCCTTCCGCCGGTGGGGACCCGGCGGGGCGCCGTATGACTGTGGGCCCCACGGCCGATAGGACCATGACCATGACCAAGCCAGCCGGATCAGGACCGGGACCGCCGCCTCGGGGGCCAGGGCCAGGGTCACGTCCGGCTCCCCCGCACCACGTATCTGCGCTCCCCCGCGAGCGTCTCCCCGGCGGGCCACGCTGTCATGAGCACCGGTACTCGGACTCGGCGACGGCCACGGCGACGGCGATCCCGCGGACCGCCGGTCAGCGCGACCACGCCCCCGTGGTCAGCAGCGCGTCGATCGCGGCCGTGTACGGCCCGATGTCCAGGCCCTGCTCCGCCAGCCAGGCGTCCGAGTAGTACTTGTCGAGGTAGCGGTCCCCCGGGTCGCACAGCAGGGTCACCACGCTGCCGGTGCGCCCCTCGGCGACCATCTCGGAGACGATCTTGAGCGCGCTCCATAGGCCGGTGCCGGTCGAGCCGCCCGCCTTGCGGCCGATGACCCGGTCCAGGGCCCGTACGGCGGCGACGCTGGCCGCATCCGGGACCTTCATCATGCGGTCGATGGAGCCGGACACGAAGCTCGGCTCCATGCGCGGCCGGCCGATGCCCTCGATGCGCGAGCCACGGTCACAGGTGACGTCCGGATCACCGGTGGTCCAGCCCTCGAAGAAGCACGAGTTCTCCGGGTCGGCGACGCAGATGCGGGTGTCGTACTGCATGTAGTGCACATAGCGCGCGATCGTCGCCGAAGTGCCGCCCGTGCCCGCGGTGGCAACGACCCAGGCCGGCTCCGGGAACCGCTCCAACTCCAGCTGGCGGAAGATCGATTCGGCGATGTTGTTGTTGCCGCGCCAGTCCGTGGCCCGCTCGGCGTAGGTGAACTGGTCCATGTAGTGGCCGCCGGTCTCCACCGCGAGGCGGGCCGATTCCTCGTACATCTTCGGCGAGTCGTCGACGAAGTGGCATTGCCCGCCGTGGAATTCGATGAGGCGGCACTTCTCGGCACTGGTCGTGCGCGGCATGACGGCGATGAAGGGCACGCCGATCAGCTTGGCGAAGTACGCCTCGGACACGGCCGTCGAACCGCTGGACGCCTCGATCACCGGCCGGTCGGGCCGGATCCAGCCGTTGCAGAGGCCGTAGAGGAAGAGCGAGCGCGCCAGCCGGTGCTTGAGACTGCCGGTGGGGTGGGTCGACTCGTCCTTCAGATAGAGGTCGATGCCCCACTCCTCGGGCAGCGGAAAGCGCAGCAGATGGGTGTCGGCGGAGCGGTTGGCGTCGGCCTGGACCTTGCGGACGGCCTCCTTCAGCCAGGCGCGGTAGGCGGCGTCGCTGTGGTCGGCGTCCAGGGTGGCGCCGGTCCGGGTCTGTGGGGTGGTGCTCACGACGTGGCTCCTTACACTTGGCGCCGACGACGCCGACGGCGACCGGCAACTCCGATCATAAGCAGCTTCCACACCGCTTCCCACCTGCATAAACTCACCTTTGGGCAGGCATAAGGCGGCGCGGGGGCACGGTGCGCGAGCGGCGCTGGGGGCGCTGGGGGCGCATTCCGGAGAGTGCGCCGGGCGCGGCGCTCGCGGGGACCGTGCGCACTGGTGCTCGGCGTCGGGTGGGGGCAGACTGCACCGGGTGCGGGGCCTGCACCCCGTGCGAAGGCGCACAATGGATCACGGAACGAGCCGGACGACACCGGATCCCGCCCCGGCGGGTCCCGGTGCGGCGGGCGAGAGACGTGAGGGGGCGGGGAAGAATGGCGGAGCCGGAGTTCACGGCCACGGGGGTCCGGATAGACAAGCGGCTGCGGTCGCTCACCCGGGCCGGGCAGGTCCGGATCAGCGGCGGCAGGGTGGAATTGCTCACCAGCTACGGCAGTGAGATCGACAGCGCGCCGGTCCAGGCGGTGCGCGCCTCGAAGCCCTGGTTCGCCCCGGACGACCGGGCGCTGGCCGATCTCAACGGCCACCGATATCTGCTGACTCTGGGCGATCACGACCCGGCGCCCGGCCGTCCGGGCCCGCCCGCCGCACGCCGGTTCATCGAGGCGGTGCGCCGGGCCGCGGGACGCGGGGACTGAATCACGGCGAGTTGCGCGCATGTGTGTCCTGGGTCACTCTGGTCTCACGTCACTCTGGGTTTACCGGCGATAACGCTGCGAACCAGCCAGCCGGCCATGACAGCAGGCGACCGCTGGACACAGGCGCCTGCTGGATCCGTACTCCGTGTTCTTCCGGACCTCACGTCGGGGAGTCGCAGCCGTGATCAGTCACCCAAGCAGGCACTGCGCGGTGGAGCTCCAAGCCCTGCCGTCGCGGATCGGCCAGGTCCGCAGAATCGTATCTGCGCACTTGCGCTACTGGCATCTGGACCCGTTGATCGACCGGGCCGCGCTCGGTGTCACGGAGTTGCTGACCAACGTCCACCAGCACGCCCGGCCCGACAAGTCGTGCACCGTGGAGATCGAGCTGCGGCTCGACCGGCTCACGGTCTCGGTGCGCGACCACGATCCGCGCCTCCCCGTGGCGGCCGACATCAAGGACGTCGCACCGCTGGACACCTGCGGGCGCGGGCTCGCCATGGTGGCCGCGCTGAGCGAGAGCTGGGGCGCGCGACCCTGCGGCACCGAGGGGAAGGTCGTGTGGTTCACGCTGCCGACGCATGCGGAGGCGAAGCCGCAGCGGACGGGTGCGCCGCGCCGTACCGCCGTGGAACGGCCCGCCCCCGGGTTCCTGGAGGCCGAACCCGTCGCCTGCGCGCCCGCCGCCGCGCCCTGTGCTCCCGCCCGGTCGGCCGTCGTCGGCTGACCGGGCGGTGACCTCCCCTAGCCCCGTCACTCGGTGGCGATGGCCCGCAGGATGTCCAGGCGGGCCGCCCGCCGGGCCGGGCGCACCCCCGCGAGCCCTCCGGCGGCCAGGCCCACGAGCGCAACCACCGCGAGCTGCCCCGGCGGGAGCGCGAAGGCGAAGGCGCTGTCGCCACCCGACGCCTTCACCAGCACCCAGCCGAGGAACGCGCCGAGGCCGAGCCCGCCTGCCGTGCCGAACGCGGCGACCAGGACCGACTCCCAGCGGACCATGGCCCGCAGTTGGGGCCGGGTCTGACCGACCGCCCTGAGCAGGCCCAGCTCGCGGGTGCGTTCATGGACGGCGAGGGTCAGCGTGTTGGCGATGCCGAGCAGGGCGATCAACACGGCGAGCGCGAGCAGCGCGTAGACGAGCGTCAGCATCATGTCGATCCCGCCGGCCGACGACTGCGCGTACTCCGCACGGGTCTGCACCTGCGGATCGCCGTACCGCGCCGCGGTCTTCGCCACCGCGGCCTTCCCGGTGTCCGTGCTCACGCCGTCCTTGAAGGACACCGCGACCAGGCTGTCGGAGTCCTGGGCGCGGTGCGGCGCCCACGCCGCCCGGGTGATCACATAGTCGCCGGCGAGTTCGGAACGGCCGTAGACCGCACGGACGGTGAAGTCCGCCCGGGTGCCGTCGGCGAAGGCGAGCCGGGCGGTGCGGCCCAGGGTCAGGCCCTGGGCTTCGGCCTCCTTCCGGGTGACCGCGATGCCGTGTGCGCCGAGGTCGCGCAGCGAGCCGCGGACCGTGCCGAGGTCGAAGGTGCGGGCGAGCGCGGCCGGGTCGGTGACGGTCAGCGCCCGTCCCGTGCCGTTCACTTCGGCCACGCCGCGGCCGAGCCCGACGGCGGTGTCGACCTCGGGCAGCCGTTGCAGCGCCGGGGCCAGCCCGGGGCTCAGCCCGCTGCCGCCCGCCCCGAACGAGGGGGTGCTGACGGCGACGTCGCCCGCGAAGGACCGGGCCACGGTCTGGTCCATGGTGGCCTTGAGCGAGGCGCCGAACACGGTGAACAGCGAGACCACGGCCACGCCGATCATCAGCGCGCTCGCGGTGGCGGCCGTCCGCCGCGGGCTGCGCAGCGCGTTGCGCCGGGCGAGCGATCCGGTGACGCCGCGCAGCCGGTCGAGGGGGCCGCCGAGGACGCGTACGGCGGTGGCGGAGACGACCGGGCCGAGCACCACGAACGACACCAGAGCCAGCGTCGCGCCGAGTCCGGCCGACCACACGGACGGGGCGACAAGGACACCGACGAGGGTCGTCGCGAGCGCCAGCGCCGCAAGGACCGCGCCGGTGACCGCGCGCGGGCGGGAGGCGCCCGAGGCGTCGACGGCGAGCTCGCGCAGCGCGGCCAGCGGGGCGGTGCGCCCGGCCCGTACGGCGGGCAGCAGCGCAGAGCCCAGACAGACCACCACGCCGACCAGGAGCGGCAGCGTCAGCGACAGGGTCTTGACGACCAAGTCGCCTTCAGGGAAGGAGAATCCGATGGCCGGGAACAGGGCCTGCAGCCCGGCGGCGATCCCGAGGCCGCCGCCGAGACCGGCGAGGGAGGCCGACACGGCGACGGCGCCCGCCTCGACCAGGGTCGCCGCCGTGACCTGGCCGCGGGCTGCGCCCAGGGCGCGCAACAGGGCGTTCTCCCGGGTGCGTTGGGCGACGACGATGGCGAAGGTGTTGTGGATGGAGAAGGTCGCCACGAGCAGGGCGACGCCGGAGAACACCAGCAGGAAGGTGGTGAAGACGGTCAGGAACCGGCCGGAGATCATATCGGTGTTCTCCTGCGCCGACTCCTGTCCGGTGATGGCCTCGACGCCCTTGGGCAGGACGGGAGTCAGCCGGTCGACGAGTTCCCGCTGGCTCACCCCGGGCCCGGCCCGCACCTGGATGCCGGCCGCCTCGCCGGGCCGGGCGGTGAGGTACTTCTCGGCGTCGGCCTGTGTCATGCCGGTGAACGTCACCTGGGCCATGCCGTCGGCGCCGCCGAAGGTCGCGAGGCCGACGATCCTCACCTGGACCGGATCGGGGGTGCGCAGCGTCGTGGTGTCACCGATCTTCAGGCCGCCCTTCGCGGCGGCGCCCCGGTTGACGACGACCTCGCCGGGCTTCGCCGGAATGCGGCCCTCGGCGAGCCGGTAGGGGTTGAGCTGCGGGTCGGTGATCCAGTTGCCGGCGAGGGTGGGTGGGCCCTGGCCGCCGATCGGTTTGCCGTCGGCGCCGAGGAGTTGGCCCGCGCCCTGGATGGTGGGGACGGCCGCCGCGACACCGGGGACCCGTTCCAGGGTCTTCACCAGGGCGGTGTCGACGGGGCGGCGCACGCCCTGTGCATCGCCGGGCGTGGTGATGGCGTCGGCGCCGCGCACGACGGCGTCCGTGCCGGCGGTCGCGTCGCCGAACATCGAGCCGAAACTGGCGCGCAGCGTGTCGCCCATGACCAGGGTGCCGGCGAGGAAGGCGACACCGAGGAACACGGCGAGGAACGTGCCCGCGAAGCGGCGCCGGTGGGCGCGCAGCGAGGCGAGGCTGAGGCGTACGGAGGCGTTCACGGCCGCGCCTCGAATGCCTTCATGCGGTCCAGGACCGTGTCGGCGGTCGGCGACGGCAGGCGGTCGACGAGCCGTCCGTCCGCGAGGAAGACGACCTCGTCGGCGTGGGCGGCGGCGACCGGGTCGTGGGTGACCATGACGACCGTGCGGTCCATCTGCCGTACCGCGCGGCCGAGGAGCCCGAGGACCTCCGCGCCGGAGCGGGAGTCGAGGTTGCCGGTCGGCTCGTCGGCGAAGACGACGTCGGGTCGGCCGGCGAACGCCCGGGCGACGGCGACGCGTTGTTGCTGGCCGCCGGAGAGTTCGGTGGGGCGGTGGTGCAGCCGGTCGCGCAGCCCGACGATGTCGACGAGCGCGTCGATCCACTCCGGGTCGCCCCCGCCGCCCGCCAGGTCCAGCGGCAGGGTGATGTTCTCCGCGACGGTCAGCGTCGGCACCAGATTGAATGCCTGGAAGACGAAGCCGACCCGGTCGCGGCGGAGCAGGGTGAGGCGGCGGTCGTCGAGGGCGCCGAGTTCGGTGCCGCCGATGAAGGCGGCGCCCGAGGTGAGCGTGTCGAGGCCCGCGGCGCAGTGCATCAGGGTGGACTTGCCGGAGCCCGAGGGGCCCATGATCGCGGTGAAGCGGCCGGCCGGGAAGTCCGCGTCCACGCCGTCCAGGGCCCGTACGGCGGTGTCGCCACGGCCGTACACCTTCACGCCGCCGACGACCCGCGCGGCCGTGCGCACGGTGGTCGTGGTGGTCACACCGCACCGCCCTTGCCCACGCGGCCGAACCGCTCGTCCAGGACGGAGAGCCGGCGCCAGTACTCGTCCTCGTCGATCTCGCCGGTGGCGAAGCGCCGGCCGAGGATCGCGATCGGCGAGTCGCCCGTGGGGCGCCCGACATCCGCGGGCCACCAGGGTGCGCCGCGTCCACGCCGGACCGTGCGCCTCAGCACGGTCGCGCCGCCGATCACCACGGCCGTCCAGAACAGGGGGAAGAACAGGATCCACGGGCCGGGACCGCCGTCCCAGTTCGCCAGGGTCTGCATCTCGGGTCATCTCCTCCGCGCAAACGAGTCGGTCATTGCTCAAAGACTCGCCCCGGGGAGAGGTCCGGGTCGTCGTACGGCCAGCGGCAGTGCGGCTACCTCCCGGGGAGTACGCGGGTGTGGGGCGGCTGCTCCCCGGGGCTCGGCCCGACCGGGTCGGTGCCGCCCGTGGGCGACTGCCGCACCGGCCATGCCCCGGACCCGCATGCCCGCCGGACGACCGCCTCGGCGGACGACCGTCTGGGCGCGCGCCCGTTACGCCACCGGCCGACGCCCGACGGTGGCCGGACGGGCGCCCGCCGGGGCCGGGTTCGGGGAGCGGCCGGCGACGACGGCGCATGGGACGCGGGGTTGCGGGACGCGGGGTTGCGGGACGCGGGGTTGCGGGACGCGGGGTACGAAGTGCGGGACGCAGGGTGCGGGGTGCGGGTGTCTTCCGCGGCCGGGGAAGGGCACCGCGCCCCGGGTCAGACCGGTTCGGTCAGGGCTGTCAGCGGGTCGTCCAGGACCGGTTGCCAGGCCAGCTCCGCCGCGCCGACAAGGCTGTTGTGGTCCAGAGTGCAGGGCAGGATCGGGACGCCGCCGCTCTGGCCCCACAGGCTCTGCCCGGCGACCACCGCGCGCAGCCGGTCGGGGTCGGCGTCCAACAGGGTGCGGTGCAGTCCGCCGAGGATGATCCGGTCTGGGTTGAGGATGTTCACCAGGCCCGCGAGGCCGAGGCCCAGACGGTCGATCAGGGCCTCGGCCGCGGCGCGGACCGCCGGGTCGGCGTAGTGGGTGCGGACGAGGTCGTCGGCCTGCCGGAGCAGGGACACCTCGGGGCCGGGGGTGCGGCCCGCCTCGACGAGCAGCGCCAACGGATCCGCCTCCACGTCGAGGCAGCCCCGGCTGCCGCAGTGGCAGGGGCGGCCCTCGGGGTTCACCGTGAGGTGCCCGACCTCCAGCGCCAGGCCCGAACTGCCCGTGTGCAGACGCCCGTCGAGGACCAGCGCACCGCCCACGCCGCGGTGGCCGGTGGCCACGCACAGCAGGTCGCGTGCGCCGCGGCCCGCGCCGTGCCGGTGTTCGGCGAGCGCGGCCAGGTTGACGTCGTTGCCCGCGAACGCCGGGCCGACGATCCCCACGGCCCGCACACACCGGGCGAAGATCCGGCGCACCGGCGCGCCCACCGGCCAGGCGAGGTGCAGCGGGTTGAGGGCGAGGCCGTCCGGTTCGGCCACCGCGGACGGCACGGCGAGCCCGGCGCCGACGCAGCGGCGGCCCGTCGCCCGGAGCAGTGCGGCGCCCGTCTCCACCACCGAGCCGAGCGCCTTCGCCGGGTCGGCGGGGACGGGCTCGCAGCCCGGAGCGGTGGCCACGATCCGACCGCCGAGGCCGACCAGCGCGGCCCGGAACCCGTCGGCGTGCACCTGCGCGGCGAGCGCCACGGGCCCGTCCTCGGCGACCTCCAGCCGGTGCGAGGGACGGCCCTGGGAACCGGCCGCCGCGGCCGGCCGGGCATCGACCCGGATCAGCCCCAGCGCCTCCAGCTCGGCGGCCACCGCACCGGCGGTCGCCCGGGTCACACCCAGTTCGGCGGTGAGCACGGCCCGGGTCGGCGCCCGTCCCGTGTGCACGAGCTCCAACGCGGGTCCGAGCGCCCCACGTCCCCGGTCCAGCCGCGTCCTTGAGGTGGTCCCATCCCCCGCCGTCCGGGGGTCCGCCTTGCCGCTCATGGGGCGAGTCTCCCATGATCCCCCTACGGTGCGACCGGCGTCGCAGCCTGGAGGCCGCTCACGCGCAGCGTGACGTTCAGCCGCCCGGTGAGGCCCAGCGCGGGCGGTGCCGTGCCCGGGTGCACCCGGGGCACACCGTGGTACGCGAGGCGGGACGCGCCGCCGAAGACGAACAGGTCGCCGCTGCGCAGTTCGACGTCCGTGAACGGCTTCGTGCGCGTCTCGGTGTTGCCGAAGCGGAAGACACAGGTGTCGCCGAGGCTCAGCGACACCACCGGCGCGTCGGACCGCTCGTCGGCGTCGCGGTGCATGCCCATGCGGGCGTCGCCGGCATAGAAGTTGATCAGTGCGATGTCGTACGGCGCCGAGGAGGCCGCCGCCGGACCGAGCGCGTCGGCCACCGCCCGTCGGCCCAGCTCGCCCAGCCAGGCGGGGAAGGGCTTCACCGGTGCCCCGTCGCCGTCGACGACGGTGCGCGCGTAGGCGTACGGGTACCAGTGCCATCCCAGGCACACCTGGCGCGCGGTCATGGTGCCGCCGCCCAGGGTGCGGACGGTGCGCAGTCCGGCGGGCGGGCGCGCCCACTCGCGGCACGCCGTCAGCAGTTCGCGCTGACGGCCGGCGGGCAACCAGTCCGGCACATGGACCGCGCCCGGCGCGATCCGCTGCCGCTCCCGGGGAAACAGTTCCGCCACCATGGGTTCCCTCCTGCCCGACCGGCCCTGAACTGCGGCTCCGCTAGCCTGGACACACGATGGACGACCGTATGACTACCCCGTGGGGCGCGTTCCAGCTGTCCCGCTTCCCCGAGGATCCGCGCGACCGGCTGCGTGCCTGGGACGCCTCCGACGCGTATCTGCTGCGGCATCTGGCCGGGCGGGAGGTCCCGCTGTCCGGCACGGTGGTGGTCGTGGGCGACCGCTGGGGCGCGCTGGTGACGGCGCTGGCGGAGCACCGGCCGATGCAGATCACCGACTCCTTCCTCACCCAGGAGGCGACCCGGGCGAACCTCGCGCGGGCCGGGGTGCGGCCCGGTGCCGTACGCCTGCTCACCACCCAGGATCCGCCGCCCGACCGCGTCGACGTGCTGCTCGTCCGGGTGCCGAAGAGCCTTGCGCTGCTGGAGGACCAGTTGCTGCGGCTCGCGCCCGCCGTGCACGCGGACACGGTCGTCGTCGGCACCGGCATGGTCAAGGAGATCCACACCTCGACGCTCCGGCTGTTCGAGCGGATCCTCGGCCCGACCCGCACCTCGCCGGCCGAGCAGAAGGCGCGGCTGATCCTGTGCGGCCCGGACCCGTCCCTGCCACGCCCCGCCAACCCGTGGCCGTACCGCTACCCGCTTCCCGACGGCATCGGCCCGGCCTCCGGGCACCCGGTCGTCAACCACGCGGGCGTGTTCTGCGCCGACCGGCTCGACATCGGCACCCGGTTCTTCCTGCGGCATCTGCCCGATGGCCGGGGCACCCGCAAGGTCGTGGACCTGGGCTGCGGCAACGGTGTTGTCGGGACGGCGGTGGCGCTCGCCGACCCCGAGGCCGAGGTGCTGTTCGTGGACGAGTCGTTCCAGGCGGTGGCGTCGGCGGAGGCCACCTACCGGGCCAACGGCGTGCCGGGGCACGCCGAGTTCCGGGTCGGAGACGGGCTGGCCGGGGTGGCGGCGGGCAGTGTGGACGTCGTCCTCACCAATCCGCCGTTCCACTCCCATCAAGCGCTCACGGACGCGACCGCGTGGCGGATGTTCACCGGGGCGCGGCGCGCCCTGCGGCCGGGCGGCGAGCTGTGGGTGGTCGGCAACCGGCACCTCGGCTACCACGTGAAGCTGCGGCGCCTGTTCGGCAACAGCCGACTGGTGGCCGGCGACCCGAAGTTCGTGGTGCTGAAGGCCGTCAAGCGATAGCGGCCGCGTGCAACGCCCTGGGAAAGGGAGCCGAGTTCGCGTCGGCACGCCTTGGCGAAGGCGTGCGAGTCGGGGATGCCGACGGACGCGGTAACGGCCGGGCCGGACAGGGGCGAGGAGCACGGCAGGTGGTGGGCAAGATCGGGTCCCGCCTCGATGCGGGCGATGGCGGCGCGCACCGCCGGGTGGTGCCGCGGATTCGGCTTCGGGCGCGCCCGATGGCCGATGCCCCACAGCACGGTCCAGGTCTCGGCACACCTCCGCTCGGGCGCCCGGGGGCACGGCTGTCACCGCTTGCCCCAACAGGGCTCTGGGGAAAAGGAGTTCGGCTCCACGGTGCTCGGAGCGCCCCCAGTGACGGTGGCGATGACGGACCGTCACGCCGGGCGGTACGAGGCTCACCGACCCGGGCGGACGAGGTGCTGGTGCCAGGTACTGGGTGCCAGATACCAGATGCCGGGATGCCGGCGACGATCAGGGCGGCGCCGTAGCCGTACAGGTATCCCTGCCGCAGACCGGGCGGCCGGAAGACGTCGGTGGGGCACGTCGCTTCTGTAGGTCTTACCCTGGAGCGCCTGTCGGCTGACCGGGTTTTTGCCTGCTCAGGACCCCGCAGTCGGCAGGAATGGTGTGCAACAGCTGTCGTGGACGGTTATGGCTTCAAGTCACCCCGCCTTGCACTGCCAAGGTCATCTGCCGTGAACGGAAGTGCTTGACCTTGTCGCAGCGACAACGTTTCTACTGATGCCATGAGAATCGGAGAGCTCGCCGGCGTCGTCGGCGTCACCACCCGTGCCGTGCGGCACTACCACCGCATCGGGCTACTGCCCGAGCCGCCGCGCCAGCCCAACGGATACCGTGAGTACACGCTGCGAGACGCCGTCGAACTGGCCCGCATCCGCCGTCTGACCGAGTTCGGCCTGGGCCTTGACGAAGTCAAGGACGTTCTGGCGGACGACGTGGGCAAGGATCTCGTCGAGATCCTCGCTGAGCTGGACGCCGACCTGGCCCGCCAAGAGGAGGACATCCGGCGGCGCCGCGTCCGCCTAGGCCAGATGCTTGAGCAGGCCGAGCGGACCGGGCGGCTGCCCGTCGAGGCCCCGGTCTCTCCTGAACTCGCCGCCCTCTTCGACGACATGGCCCGTGCCTCAGCGCGGTTGCCCGGACCAGAGCCGACGATGGCGGCCAAGGAGCGGGAGCTGCTGGCCCTGTTGGAGACCGGTTTGCCGGGCGGCGACCGCGACTGGCTCTACGCCATGGGGCAGAGTCTGAGTGCCGACGCCGAGGCCATGCGGCGCGCCTACGCGGTGTACGCCCAGATGGACGCACTGGCCGAGGCAGCCGAGCACGATCCACGGGTGGAGGAGACTGCCCAGGTCATCGTCAAGAGCATCCCGGACGATGCGGCGCAGGCGATGATCGCCGCGGAAGGCAAAGGTAGATCAGGTGAGAACGGCGGTTTCGCGGACGCCCTCTTCGCGGAATTCACTCCCGCCCAGGCGGCGGCCGTGCGCCGCGCCATTGAGTTGCTCAGGGAGCGTGCCGGGTGAAGGCGCTGCGGAAGGCTGTGCACTGGGGCTTCGCCGCGCTCGCACCGTGCGAACTCGTGATCTTCATGTGTGTGGTTGGCGGGGTGCGAGTAGCCCCGGCCGCATGGTTGGCGGGGGAACTGGCGGTGCTTGTGCACATGGCCGGGGCGACCGCACTGCTTCTTTTCGACTGTCGGCGGCGCCGCCGCGAGGGTCTCCGCCGTCACTCCGCATTCCTGGCCGCGATCGCTGACAACGTCCCGGCGCCTGTGCGCAAGCTGATCAGCCACGAGATGACCCTCGCGACCAGCTTCTTACGCTGGGCAACCCGCCGCGGCCCGCACGGCGTACGCGGCGGCGACCACGCCGTTCCGTACGCGCCAGCCCAGACGGCGACCATGTACGGCTTGCTCTTCGTCTGCATCGTCGAGACCGTCGCCCTCGCTTACCTGATCCCCTGGCCGGTTGTGCACGTCGCCACCCTCGTCCTCGACATCTGGGGCTGCTACTTCCTTCTCGCCCTGCACGCCTCCTGCGTGGTCCGCCCGCATGTGATCGGGGCCGACGGCTCGCTGCGCCTGCGTTACGGCTCTCTGCTGGACATCCGCATCCCAGCCAATCGCATAGCCTCCGTCCGTCTGGACCGGGCATTTCCGAATGGCAAGCTGGCCGCTGCGGATGAGAGCGGCGTGGCCGACGTGGCTGTGGCCGGCCTGACAACGGTCACCGTCGAGCTGACCGAGCCGGTGCGGTACGTACGGGTCCTTGGTAAGCATGCCGAGGCCCGCGCCTTCCGCTTCTATGCGGACGACCCCGTGTCCGCGGTCGCAGCGCTGAGGGCAGACGGCAGGTCTTCCCCTGGCTCCCTCACTACCTCGGGCCCGTAGCCGACGGCAACCAGAGGCAGGAGTCCGGGGTTGGCGCTTGGTCAGGACGTGGCAGCCGGAACGCTGGCGGTGGCTGCGTGACGGAACCTCAGCGGCGTCGCGGGAAGTTGCTGTTGAGCTGGGCCATCAGCTCCCGGTTGGTACCTCGCGCAGCTTCTAGAGCGTGGCGCAGCCAGAACACTCTCGTAGGTGGCTGTAGTCGACTCGGCCTGATCCCGGCCGAACCGCACGTGCCGCAAAAACTCGTCCGCCTCCACGACCGGCGCCAGCACGTCTTCGTCCAGCACCGTCCAGTACCGGTCGCCCGAGGGCATCCGGACCAAGAACGGCCTCAGCCGCACCCTCCTGTTCACCATCACGGACGCATCTCAGCAACACCCGCGACGTCCACGACACCGGTTCGAGAATCGTCGTGCACAGGTTCACCATCCAGGGTGATGTGACAGTGCGCGACACCTCCTGGAACCCAAGGGAACGCGACGCCGTGCGCGCCCGCCACGACGGGCGTCCCGACGGTCGCCACGACAACCGCCACGAGGGGCGGCTCGCCGAGGTGTGGGCGCGGGTGGTGCGGGGCGGGAAGGCATCAGGGGTCCGGCCTGCCGAGGACGCGGACGATCCGCGTCACCTCCCGGGCCATGGCCTCCCGGCCGACGCCGAGGTATGTGCGCGAGTCGACGGCCTCGGGGCGGGCGGCGAGGACGTCGCGGATCGCGCCGGTCATCGCCGCGTTGAGGGCGGTGCCGATATTGACCTTGGCGATGCCGCCCGCGACCGCCCGGACCAGTTCGTCGTCCGGCACCCCGGAGGAGCCGTGCAGCACGAGCGGGACAGGCACAGCGGCGGCGAGCCGCCCGAGCAGGCCGTGATCGAGGGTCGCGGTGCGGGTGGTCATGGCGTGCACGCTGCCGACGGCGACGGCAAGCGCGTCGACGCCCGTGTCGGCGACGAAGCCACGGGCCTCGTCGGGGTCGGTGCGGGCGCCGGACGCATGGGCGTCCAACGGCGCCCGGCCGCAG
>NZ_JBSGBN010000065.1:0-52287 GCF_053601275.1 Streptomyces sp. NPDC004752
CCGAGACGCTTCGCAGCCTTGGACATGCGCAGCAACTCCATGCACGCAAATATACATGCACAACACTAGGGATACTTAATGAAGTTGATGAGCCTTCTCGCGTCGTTGGCTGAGAGGACCTGCCGAATGGCTCGGTTATCTGGACCTGTTCTGCGCACCGCGAGGCTTGTGATGGAGCCGATCCGTCGCGAGGACAGTGACGATCTCTTTGCTGCCGTGGTCGGTCAGGACAGCGTCATGAGGTGGCTGGCCACCGGTCGGGCGGACAGCCGGTCTGCAGCCGAGGCCATGTGTGACGATCACGTCGCGCACTGGGCCCGGCACGGTTACGGCGACTTCGCGGTCCGGGATGCGGCAACGCATGCGTTCCTCGGACGGGTGGGACTGCGCAACCGGGCCCGGTACGGGGTCGACCTCGGCTTCGCCGTGCATCCGAGGGCACAGGGCCGCGGGATCGCGGGCGAGGCCGGCCGGGCGTGCCTGGACCTGGCGTTCGGCCGGCTCGCGCTGCCGGTCGTCTTCGCGTTCGTTCTGCCGGGCAACGCGGCCTCGATCGCCGTACTGTCGCGCCTGGGCGCCCAGGCGGACGGGGCCGTGCAGTCCAGTGGCCTGCACTGTCTGCGGTACCGGTTCGCCCCCGCCGCCACCCCGGCCACCGCGGGGCATGCGGTGGATGACGTCGATGCCGGTCTCCGGCTGGAGTACGCGTCTGGCCCCGGTGACCCGGATGACATGGTCTGGGCGGACAAGGAACACACGCTCACGGCGGTCCGTGACGGCCGGCCGGTGGCCTGTGTGGGATGGCTGCTGCGGGACATGACGTTCGACGGGACATCGCGGCGTGTCGCCGGGCTGGGCAGGGTGCTGGTGCACCCGGCCCAGCGGGGTCGGGGTATCGCCCGGACCATGATCAGCGTCGCGGTCGAACACGCCCGGGCGGCCGGTGCCGAGACGATGATGCTGCTCTGCCGCCCGGACATGGTCCCCTTCTACGCCCAGTTGGGATGGCGACGGCCTCGCGTGCCGGTCACCTTCGGGCAGTCCGACGACACCCGGCCCTGCCCACTGACCGCCATGTCATACGACCTGGCCGGCTTGCCCGAACCATCGGTCGGTGTCGACTTGCAGGGCCCGCCTTTCTGACGAGGTGAGCGCCGGTTCACCGGTGGGGCCGACTTGCTTCGGCCAGTGGTGCGCGGCCGGCGGACATACCCGGACACGGAACGGAGCCGTACCGAGGGAGTCACAGAAGGGCGTCCAGGGTGATCGGGAGCTCGCGGATGCGCTTTCCCGTGGCGTGATGCACGGCGTTGGCGATCGCGGGCGCGACGCCGACCAGACCGACCTCGCCGACGCCTTTGGTGCCGATGGCGGTGGCGCGGTCGGGCTCGCCGACGAAGACGACGTCCATGTCCGGGACATCGGCGTTCACCGCGATCAGGTAGTCGCCCAGCGTGCCGTTGGCGATACGCCCGGTACGGGGGTCGGTGACCGTGTCCTCGAACAGGGCCATGCCGATGCCGCCGACCGTCCCGCCGATGATCTGGCTTCGCGCCGTCTTCTCGTTGAGGATCCGGCCACCGTCGATCACCGAGACCACCCGCGCGACCCGGAGGAGACCGAGGTCCGCGTCGACCCGGACCTCCACGAACTTCGCGCCGTACGCACCGGCGGGGGACATGCCCAGCTCATCGGCGACCGGCGGAGTGCTGTCTCCGCTCGCCGTGAGCTCGGACAGCCCGTGCCGGGCGAGGACATCGACGTACGACTCCCCGAGGTCGGGGCGCCCCGCGGGATGGATGCACCCACCGGTGCACTCCACGTCGTCCGGGGAGACGGCCCGCAAAGGGGATTCGGCGTCGACGCACGCGAGTTCGGTGAACGAGCGCGCCAGCCGTCGGCAGGCGTGGTGCACGGCGTTGCCCAGTGCGCCGGTCAGCCCGGAGCCGCCCGCCATCGCCGAGTCGGGCAGGTCCGAGTCGCCCAGGTCGAAGCGGACCCGGTCGAGGGGCAAGCCCAGTTCCTCGGCGGCCAGTTGGGCCATCACGGTATAGGTACCGGTGCCGATGTCGGTCGCCGCGCTGCGCACCAGGGCGCTGCCGTCGCCGCGGACGGTGGCCTGCACCGTGCAGGGCGAGGCGAAGTAGGGGAAGAGGGCACCGGCCATGCCGTAGCCGACCAGCCAGTTGCCGTCGCGCATGGAGCGCGGCCTGGGGTTTCGCTCGGACCAGCCGAAGCGCCGCGCGCCGACCTCATAGCACTCCAGGAGTGCCTTGCCGGACCAGGGCAGCCCGCTGCGCGGATCGACGTCGGTGTGGTTGCGCAGCCGCAGTTCCAGGGGATCCATGCCCAGCCTGTAGGCCAGTTCGTCGAGGGCCGACTCCAGCGCGAAGTTGCCCTGTGCCTCGGCCGGGGCGCGCATGGAGGTCGGAACGGCGATGTTGATCCGGGCCTGCCGGTCCCGGGTGATCACGTTGGGGCAGCGGTAGGCGAAGGCGGTCGCCGCGGCGAAGGGCTCGTAGTCGTGGTCCTCCATGCTCAGGGAGCTGAGGCTGCGGTGGTCGAGGGCGAGCAGTTCGCCGCCGCGCGTGGCCCCGACACTCAGCCACTGCACCCCGCTGGGCCGGTGTCCGACCGAGGTGAACATCTGCGGCCTGGTCAGGACCAGCTTGACCGGTCGGTTGAGCACCCGGGCCGCCATGGCGGTCAGGATCACGTGCGGCCACGCACGCAGTCCGGCGCCGAAGCCCCCGCCCACATAGGGCACCAGAACCCGCACGGAGCTCTCGGGGATGCCGAAGGTCATGGCCAGGCTGGTGCGCACCATCGACGGCCACTGGCTGGTGTCGTGCACGGTGAGAGCGTCGCCGTCCCACGCGGCCAGGGTGGCGAACAGCCCCAGTGGGTTGTGGGTGTTGTCCGCCGTGGTGTAAGTGGCTTGCAGGGTCACCTCGGCGGACTCCAGTGCCGCGGCGGTATCGCCACGCGAGGTGTCCATCCCCCATGGGTCGACGAGCTGTTCGGCCCGCGGGTCCTGGAGATCCAGCAGCGGCTCCGTGGTCTCGTAGTCGGCCCGCACCAGGCGGGCCGCGGCGCCGGCCTGCTCCGGGGTCTCGGCCACCACGAAGGCGATGTGCTGCCCGTGGTGGACGATCCGGTCGCTGCGCAGCGGGGCGGGCGGCGACGCCCCGAGCACCGTCACCGGTCCCGTCCGCACCCGCGGCGCGTTCTCATGGGTGAGCACGCCGATCACTCCCGGGGCACCCTCGGCGGCCTTGGTGTGCATGCGGACGATCCGACCCGCGGCGACGGTGCTCTGCACCAGGGCGCCGTACGCCTGGCCGGGCATGCTGAAGTCCATCGGGTACGGGGCGGTGCCGGTGACCTTGCGCGGGCCGTCGACCCGGTTGACGCCCGCGCCGACCAGCGGCCGCCTCCTGCTCTCGACCGTACTCATGCGGTCACTCCTGACACTGTCTGCAACGCGCGGACCAGGGTGCGCCGGGCGAGCGGCACCTTGAACGCCGTGCCCGGGACGGTCCAGGCATCGCGCAGAGCCGCCTCGGCGGCGTCCCGGAACGTGGCCGTCGTGGCGGATGCGCCGGTCAGCACCTGCTCGGCCGGGTGGGCCCGCCACGGTTTCGTTCCCACACCCCCGAGGCCGACCCGGGCTCGACGGATCCGCCCGTCCGCCACGACGAGCAGCACCGCGGCCGAGGCGAGCGCGAACTCGTACGACGCCCGGTCGCGGACCTTCAGGTAGCCCGACCGGGCGGCCGACGGCGGCAGCGGGATCTCCACCGAGGTGATCAGTTCGGCGTGCTCCAGGACGTTCTCGCGCTGCGGGCTTTCGTCGGCGGTCAGATAGAACTCCGTCAGCGGTACGGTGCGGACTCCCGGCGGTCCCTGGATGTGCACGATGGCGTCGAGCGCCACCAGGGCGACGGCGAGGTCGGATGCGTGCAGTGCGATGCACCGCTCGCTCGCGCCGAGCACCGCGTGCATCCGCGCCGCACCTCGCACGGCGGCGCAGCCGGAACCCGGTGCGCGTTTGTTGCACTCGACGACCGTGGGGTCGCGGAAGTAACGGCAGCGGGTGCGTTGCAGCAGATTGCCCCCGATGGTGGCCATGTTCCGCAGCTGCACCGAGGCGCCCCGCAGCAGGGCCTCGCGCACCATGGGCAGCCGCGCGGCCACCGTGGCGTCGGCGGCCAGCTCCTCCATGGTGGCCAGGGCCCCCACATGGAGGGCCGCACCGCGGCGTTCGATGCCGTGCAGTGGGAGGCGGGTGATGTCGATCAGCCGCGGTGGCTCCAGGACCCCGTCCTTCATCAGGTCCAGCTGGGTCGTGCCGCCCGCCAGGCAGGCCGCCGCCGGGTCCGTTGCCAGCAACCGCACCGCCTCACGGGTGTCGGTGGCCCGGACGTAGTCAAAGGACCGCATCGTGACCTCCCCGGGACGCCGCCTCGCGTATCGCCGCCACGATGCCCGGGTAGGCACCGCACCGGCACAGATTTCCGCTCATGAACTCCCGGATCTCCTCGTCGGAGCCGGCCCGGCCCTCGGCCATGAGCGCGACCGCGGACATGATCTGCCCCGGTGTACAGAAGCCGCACTGAAATCCGTCGTGCTCCATGAACGCCTGCTGCACCGGATGCGGCCCATCGGCGCCGGAGACGCCCTCGATGGTGGTGATCGCCCGGCCCTCGGCCTGAGCGGCCAGGGTCAGGCAGGCCAGCACTCGCCTGCCGTCCAGATGGACCGTGCATGCGCCGCAGGCTCCCTGGTCACAGCCCTTCTTCGTACCCACAAGGCCCAGCCGGTCACGCAGCGCGTCCAACAACGTGACCCGGGTGTCCAGCCGCAGGGTGTGCGGGCGCCCGTTCACGGTGAGTGTCACGACCCGCTCGGTGATCGCAGGGCCGTCGTCCCTGCCCCGCCTGCTCGCCATGTCCGTCATCGCACCCTCCTCCGGACCGGTGATCGCACAGGACTCAAGCCGCTCCTGGGATCTATCCAGTGAAGCAGCTGTGTGCCTATGTGGCATTTCACACATGTTCATCCGGTGTGGGTCCAGCGGGCGGGTCCAGCGGGCGGGTCGGCCGGGCCGTGCCGATCGCGAGCCGGGGCGCGAGTCATGGTCGCGGGCGGGCAGTCAGATTCCTGCGAGACGTCTACCGAGGGAGCGTGGCATGTGACATGGTACTGAAATGCGCAGCTCGGACGTCGTCATCGTGGGGGCAGGTATCGTCGGGGCCGCCGTGGCCAGGCGGTTGGCCCTGGGCGGGTTTCGGGTCACCGTGCTGGATCGCGGCGCTTCCGCCGGAGGAACGTCGTCCAGCGGTGAGGGCAACATCCTTGTCTCCGACAAAGGCCCTGGCGCTGAACTCGATCTCGCGGTGCTGTCCGGCCGCCGCTGGACCGAACTCGCCGCCGAGCTTCCCGAAGAGCTGGGCCCCGGTTTCCCCGACCTCGAGTTCGAGGCGAAGGGTGGCCTGGTGGTCGCGACGACCACGACGGGGGCGGACGCGCTGCTCGCATTCGCGTCCGCACAACGACATGTGGGTGTCGACGCCCGTCCGGTGACCGCCGCGGAGGCCGCCGAACTGGAGCCCGACCTCACGCCACACGTCGCCGCGGCCGTCTTGTATCCCGGTGATGCCCAGGTGCAGCCGACCGTCGCGACGGAGGCACTGCTTGCTTCGGCTCGTCGGCACGGCGCGCGGGTACGGCAGGGTGTCACCGTTCTCAGCGGCATCGTGTCCGCAGGACGGCTCGTCGGCGTCGACACCACTGCCGGACGCTTCGGCGCCGAGCATACGGTCCTGGCCGCCGGGCCCTGGTCGGCCGAGGCCGCCGGAAGTCTCGGTGTTCGTCTTCCGGTGCTGCCCAGACGAGGGACCGTGCTGGTCACCACCCGGATGCCGCGCCGCATCCGGCACAAGGTGTACGACGCCGACTATGTCGGTGCCGTCGAGTCGGGCTCGGCCGACCTGCAGACGTCCGGCGTCGTCGAGTCGACGGCGGCCGGCACCGTGCTGATCGGCTCGTCGCGAGAACGACGTGGCTTCGACGAGCGGATCGAGGTCGCGGTGGTCGGCGAACTGGCCGCCAAGGCCATCCTTCTCTTCCCTTTCCTGGCCGGTGTTCCGGTCATGCGGGCCTACGGCGGGTTCCGGCCGTACGTACCCGATCACCTCCCGGTCATCGGGCCCGACCCTCGCCTGCCCGGCCTGTGGCATGCGACCGGGCACGAGGGTGCGGGCATCGGGCTCGCGCCCGGTACGGCGGACCTGATCGGTGCGCTCATGACCGGGGCGGAGCCCGAGATCCCGGCCGCCCCCTACGCGGTGACCCGCCCAACCCTGAAGGAGGAAACGACCGGATGAAGATCTGCGTGACCGTGGACGGTGAACGGCTGCGCGCCACGCAGGGGCAGACCGTTGCCGGTGTGCTGATATCGCGTGGCCGGGTCTCCTGGCGTACGACCGCCAAGGCCGGCCGGCCGCGCGGACTGTTCTGCGGTATCGGCGTCTGCTTCGACTGTCTGGTGACGGTGAACGGGCTCAGCGATGTGCGTGCCTGTCAGCGCCTGGTGGCCGACGGCGATGTGGTCGAGACGGGGGCGGCCGATGACGGGTGTTGACGTGCTGGTGATCGGAGCCGGTCCTGCCGGCCTGGCCGCGGCCCTGGCCGCCCGGCGGGCCCATGCCCGGGTGGTGCTGCTCGACGCGTCGGGCGTGCTGGGCGGTCAGTTCTGGCGCCATCCGCCGGCCGGGAGTTCCGCTGTGGACAGCCGCGCGCTACAGCACAGGTGGGCCACATTCACGGCGCTGCGACGGGCACTGACCGAAGACCCTGACTGCGAGATCGTCACCGGCGCCCAGGTCTGGGCGGTGGACCGCCGTGACACCATGCCGCTGGTCGTCCACACGCTGGTCGGCCCGGCCGACGGCGGTGATCGTCGGCGTCGCGTCTTCGAGCCACGCGCTCTGGTGCTTGCCACCGGTGCGCACGAGCGCACACTGCCGTTCCCGGGCTGGGACCTGCCGGGTGTCCATACGGCGGGCGCGGCGCAGGCGATGGCCAAGGGCGAGGGTGTCGCCGTCGGCAAGCGGGTGCTGGTCGCGGGCACCGGTCCGTTCCTGCTCCCGGTTGCCGCCGGCCTCATCCATGTGGGCGCGCGGGTGGTCGGCGTCGTCGAGGCGAGCGACTGGCGGCGGATCGCCCGCGGCTGGCTGCCGCGCCCGCACCGGATGGGGCCGCGGGACCTGATGGCCAAGTCGGCCGAACTCGGCGGATATGTACGTGCGTTGGCCGCGCACCGGGTTCCCTGTCGCACCGGCGCTGCCGTACTGGCCGCGCACGGCGACAACCGGGTGCGCGCGGTCACCGTCGCCCGGATCGCCGACGACTGGACGCCGCGGCAGGGCACCGGGTGGCGAGTCGACGTCGACGCGGTGTGCGTCGGCCACGGATTCGTGCCGCGCACGGAGATCGCCATCTCCGCGGGCTGCGCGCTCGCCGCCGACGGGAGCGTGCGCGTCGACGCGGAGCAGCGCACCTCGGTACCGGGTGTCTACGCGGCCGGCGAGATCACCGGTATCGGCGGCGCCGACCTGGCCCTGGCCGAGGGAGCGGCAGCGGGGCGGGCCGCGGCGGGCCGTGCCGGTGGCAGCGCCGAGGTGACCCGCCATCGCGCATTCGCCGACCGGATGCACCGCGCGCACGGCATTCGGCCCGGCTGGAAGTCCTGGGTCGACGACAGCACGATCATCTGTCGCTGCGAGGAGGTGACCGCTGGGCAACTGCGCGCCGTACTCGCCGCGACCGAGACCTGCGGTCTGCGCTCCCTCAAGCTCAGTTCACGCGCCGGTCTCGGTATCTGCCAGGGCCGCATCTGCGGCCGGAACGTCGAAGACCTGCTCCCTGACACTCCGCTGGATCCGGGACGCATGGCCCATCGCCCGATCGTCGCCCCGGTCCGGCTCGGTGACATCGCCACCCCTCCCGTTGAATGAGCTGAATGAGAGGTAGTCCATGGCCGGCAATCGATTTGACCTCGGCGGCGTCATCGTCGCGACGGCGCTGCCCTACAAGGCCGACGGCTCCGCCCCCGCAGGGCTCGCCGTCGACTACGACCGCTATGCCGAGCACTGCGACTGGCTGATCGGCAACGGCTGCCGTGGCGTCGGGCCGAACGGCTCGCTCGGCGAGTACTCGTCGCTGACCGACGAGGAGCGGCGCCGTGTGGTGCAGGTGGCCGTCGAGGCGGTGGGCGGGCGCGGCCTCGTGGTGGCCGGGGTACACGGCGCGGGCTGGCACCAGGCCAAGCACTGGGCCGAGTTGGCCAGGGCGGACGGCGCCGACGGGGTGCTCGCCCTGCCGCCGACCCTCTACCGGGCCAGCGACGAGCAGGTGGTCGACCACTACAGGCACATCGCCGAGGCCGGCCTGCCGATGATGATCTACAACAACCCGTTCGACACCAAGGTCGACCTCGTGCCGCGGCTGGTCGCGGAGCTTGCCGAGATCGACGAGGTGGTGGCGATCAAGGAGTTCAGCGGGGACGTCCGGCGGGCCTTCGAGATCCGCGAGCTGTGCGACATCGACGTCATCGCGGGCGCCGACGACGTGCTGTTCGAGCTGATGGTCGACGGCGCGGTCGGCTGGTTCGCCGGTTTCCCCAACACCTTCCCGGCGGAGTCGGTCGCGATCTACGAGCACATGGCGGCCGGCCGGTACGAGCAGGCCCGCTCGCTCTACAAGAAACTGGTTGCCGTGTTCCGGTGGGACTCGCGGACGGAGTTCGTACAGGCCATCAAGCTGGGCATGGACATGGTCGGCCGATACGGCGGCCCGTGCCGCCCGCCGCGCGGGCCGCTCGCCCCGGCGCACAAGAAGCAGGTGCGCGCCGACATGGAGCGCGCGATCTCCGGGCTCGCCGCGCTGTCCGCGGAAGCGCTCTGACATGCGGGCGAAGCGGCTGTTCTCGGCCGTCGACTCGCACACCGAGGGAATGCCCACCCGGGTGGTCACCGGCGGGATGGGCGTCATCCCCGGCGCGACGATGAACGAACGCCGACTGTACTTCATGCAGCATCTGGACGATGTGCGCCGACTGTTGATGAACGAGCCACGCGGGCACGCCGCGATGAGCGGGGCGATCCTCCAGCCGCCGACCCGGCCGGACGCCGATGTCGGCGTGCTGTTCATCGAGGTGTCCGGCTGTCTGCCGATGTGCGGGCACGGGACGATCGGGGTGGCCACGGTGCTGGTCGAGACCGGCATGGTCGCGGTCAGCGAGCCGGTCACCACCGTCCGGCTGGACACCCCGGCCGGTCTGGTGGTGGCGAGCGTCCAGGTCAGTGACGGGCACGCCGACTCGGTGACGCTGGAGAACGTGCCGGCCTACAGCGACCGGCTGGACGCGACGATCGAGGTGCCGGGGTTCGGACGGGTGCCGTACAGCCTGGCCTTCGGCGGCAACTTCTATGCGATGGTCGACCTGGACGCGGTCGGGCTGCCGTACGACCGGGCCCGCAAGACCGAGATCGTCAACGCGGGGCTGGCCGTCATGGAGGCGATCAACACCCAGGCGCCGCCGAAGCATCCGGACATCGCCGGCCTCGACCACTGCCACCACGTCGAGTTCATCGCACCCGGCTCGACGGCCCGGCATTCCCGGCATGCGATGGCGATCTTCCCCGGCTGGTTCGACCGATCACCGTGCGGCACGGGAACGTCCGCGCGCATGGCCGAGCTATGGGCCCGCGGCGAGTTGGAGATCGGTGCCGACTTCGTCAACGAGTCGTTCATCGGCAGCCGGTTCACCGGGCGGCTGGTCGGCCGGACCACGGTCGGCCCGCACGCCGCAGTCGTGCCGACCATCACCGGCCGCGCCTGGATCACCGGGCTGGGGCAGTACATGGTGGACCCGTCCGACCCGTACCCGGCCGGCTTCGAGTTCTGAGGAGGACATCTGGACATGACCGGACCTTGCCTGCTGAGCGGGCAGGTCCGCGCCATCCGATCGCGGACGAGCCGACGGCCGCGGCCGGCGAACCGGTACCGCAGGCGAGGGCGGCCAGGCCAGACGCAGGGAGTGGCCGGATAGTTAAGATGTGCCATTGCACTGAGCACTGGGAAAGACGGGGAACGGCCGTTGATGGGTGATGGGGATATTCATGGCGACCGCGGACAGTGATTCTCTGGCTCCGCTCACACCCGGCAGCAGTCTGCGGGAACGGGTCGAGGAAGCGATCGCCGCGGCCATCGTCTCAGGTCAGATGCCCGCCGGTGAGGTGTTCTCCGCCCCCACTCTGGCCGCTCGCTTCGGTGTCTCGGCCACGCCCGTCCGTGAGGCGATGCTCAACCTGGCCAAGCGCGGCATGGTCGACATCGTCCGCAACAAGGGCTTCCGTGTCACCGCGGTGAGCGAGGACGAACTGCGCGCGATCGTCGACGTACGCCAACTGCTGGAAGCGCCGGCGGTCCGGCGGCTCGCGGGCCAACTCTCCGAGGCCGACCTGACCCACCTGCGAGACCTGGCCGAGGAGATCGTGCGGGGTGCCCGCGATGCCGACCTGGCCCACTACCTACAGGCCGACACGACCTTCCACCTCACCCTGCTGAAGCTGGCCGGCAACCCGAGGCTGCATGACATCGTGGCCGACCTGCGTGCCCGGACGCGCCTGACGGGCCTGGCAGATCTGGTGGCGACGGAGGAGCTCCAGGCGTCCGCTCGCGAACACCTGGACCTGCTGGACCTACTGGAGGCGGGGTCGGCCGAGGAGTGTGAGCGGCTGATGGTCAGGCACATCGGCCATGTGCTGGGCTGGTGGGCCGGCCACGAGGAGGCGTGACACCCCGCCGGACGGCGCGTTGCCACCGCTCGTCCACGGCGCTCTCCATCAGGGTGGGTTGCCCTCCGCAGAACCACCGCCGCAGAACCACGCGTCCGGTTGGATGGCCTTGCCCCACCAGAAACGAGGAGCTTCCTATGAAGATCGAGTGCGGCCCGATGGTGTACGAGTGGATCGATGCCTGGGCGGCGGTGCCTGATCCGGAGTTGGCAAGGACGGGCTGGGCTCACCCCGGCATCCAGGTCACCGACGCGGGCGAGGTCGTGACCTTCCACCCCCGTAAGCCCCGGCTGTTGATCCTGCGACAGGACGGCTCGCTGCTCCGCGAGGTTCCCGTCCGGCTGAACGAGGGCCACGGCATGCAGATCGACGAAGACGCGGTGTGGATCGCGGATCCGGGAGGGAAGAGCTTTCTGCGGCCGGACGGCACTCTGAGCCACGAGGGGACCGGCCCCGCTGTGGCGAAGTACTCGCTGGACGGCGAGGAACTCGTGCGGATCGAGCGCCCGCCGGCCGATGTGTACGAGGACGGGGGACACTACGCGCCGACGGATGTCGCGGTCGACCCGTCCACCGGGGACGTCTGGGTGACTGACGGATACGGCTCCAGCCTCGTCCACAAGTTCGACGGCGACGGCCGGTACGTCCTCAGCGTGAACGGAGCGGAGGGCGGGCAGCGCTTCGACTGCCCGCACTCGATCGCGATCGACACCCGTCGGGGCGCGCCGGAGGTGTATGTCGCCGATCGCGGCAACGCACAGATCCAGGTGTACGGGACGGACGGCACGTTCGGCCGGATCATCGGAAAGGGCGTCCTGAACTCGCCGAGCGTCTTCGCCTTCGACGGCGAACGCCTCGTCGTCGGTGAGCTCTTCTCACGCCTTGCGGTGCTCGACGGTCAGGACCAACTGGTCGGATACATCGGGGACAACGGCGCGGTCACGGCGGAACCCGGCTGGCCGAACGCGCTCGACGCCGAGAACCTGCCCGTGCCCACGAACCGACTGCAGCCTGGAAAGTTCAACTCGCCGCACGGTCTGGCATCCGACCCGGACGGCAACCTGTATGTCGCGGAATGGCTGCTGGGCGGCCGCTACACCAAGCTGGCGAAGCAGGCGTAGGGGATACGCCGGGGCTGATCGGGCGCGAAACCGTGGGCGGCCGACATGCACAGTCGGGATGTCCGGCAGACACAGTCGGACATGCCGGCAGGCACTGCCGAGTCGGCTGTTGTGCGACTCAGCCCAACGGGTCGGCCGTTTTCCGTTTCTGTGGATGCGCGGCCCGGTACTCCGTCGGCCGCAGGCCCTTCAGCTCGCGGAAGCGGCGGTTGAAGTTGGCGAGGTTCCGGTAGCCGCTGCGGGCGGCGACCTCCGTGACCGGCAGACAGGTGGCGGTCAGCAGTGAGCAGGCCGTCTCCACCCGGAGCTGATTGATGTAGTCGGTGAGCGTACGTCCCATAACCCGGCGGAAGAAACGGCTGAAGGACGTCGGCGACATATGGACCAGTGCCGCCACCTCCGCCTGCTCCACCGGCTCGGTGTGGGCCTGCTGGAGGTAGCGGCACACGGCGTCGATACGGTCACGCACGGCAGTGCCCGGGGCGGTGGCGTATCCGGGCCCGGTGATCGGTGCGGCCGTGGCGTCCTCGGCGAGACGGCGCAGCACCTCGAGCAGCGCCACGGTCCGGGCCGCGGCCTCCAAGTGAGGGAGCCGGGTCACCAGCGCTCGCACCCCCTCCGAGGCATGATCGAAGCACAGCCCGTGGGCCGAGCGCGCCAGCAGGCCGCTCAGGACGCGGAACGGGGGCAGGGCGAAGAACTCCGGGCCGAGGAAGTCGTGCCGGAACTGCGTGACCACCGCTTCGGCGTTCGCCTCGGACGCCTCGGAGGCGAAGGTGTGCGGCAGATCCGGGCCGAGCAGCACCATCGCGCCGGGCTGATAACGCTCCACGGTGGTACCCACATAACGGGTGCCGGTACCGGCGGTGATCAGTGTGAGTTCATACTCCTGGTGATGGTGCCAGGCGAAGTCGAAGGACCTCTCGCTGCGGACGAAGCAAGTGAACGTGGTCCCATCGGAAATACCCGGTTGCTCGTAACGCGGCTTCACACGGGAATGCTAGCCCCCGGTCGGCCCTGTGCGTGCGGGTCAACTGAGTACCAGAAGTGGGCAACAGAGGCGTGGCGATGCCCCGCTCACCCTGCGACGGTGGAGCCCAGGACCCGGCCCTTTCCCACCCTTACGCATGAGGAGCAAGGCGACATGACCACGGCTGTGCAGGCATCCGCCTCCGAACTGGACGTCCCGTACGAGGGACTGGCCCCGTCCGCGACCGCCGACTTCAACCGCGACGGCTTCGTCCGCCTCTCCGGAGTGCTGTCGCCGGAGACGATCGCGGAGTATGAGCCGACGATCACCGCCGAGGTGATCCGGTTGAACACCCAGGATCTGCCGCTCGCCGAACGGGACACCTACGGCAAGGCGTTCTTGCAGGTGTCGAACATGTGGCAAGAGAACGAGAAGGTCAGGCAGTTGGTGTTCTCGCGCCGACTGGCGGAGATCGCCGCCCGGCTGCTGGGCGTGCACGCCGTACGCCTGTACCACGACCAGGCGCTGTACAAGGAGCCCAGCGGCGGTATCACCCCCTGGCACGCGGACCAGTACTACTGGCCACTGTCCTCCGACCGTTGCCTGACGATCTGGCTGCCGTTGCAGGAGACCCCGCTGGAGATGGGCCCGCTGTCCTTCGCCCGGGGCAGCCACAACTTCTCCTACGGCCGCGACCTCCCGATCTCCGACGAGTCCGAGGCACGGCTCAAGCAGGCCCTGGCCGAGCAGGACTTCGAGGACGTCGTCGAGCCCTTCGCCCTCGGTGACGCCAGCTTCCACCGCGGCTGGACCTTCCACCACGCGGGCCCGAACCAGGGCACGGTGCCGCGCCGTGTGATGACCGTCATCTACATGGACGCCGACATCCGGGTCACCGAGCCCACCAACGAGCATCAGATCCGTGACCTCGACTGGATGCCGGAAACGAAGGTGGGCCACGTTCCGCACACTCCGCTGAACCCCGTGCTGTACGACAGCCGAGCCCTCTGACGACCGGTGGCCGTCCTGCCGTAGCCACAGTGAGGTGTCGAGCTGCCCGCGTGCCGTCGTCATGGCGACGGCGCGCGGGCAGCTCGGATCGTTCTCAGCCGGTCGGCACCAACTGGGCTGTCCGTCCGTTCACCGCGGCGGAGAAGAAGTCCGTGACCCGTGCCAGTGCCCCGGCAGCGGCAGGTGAGATGGTGAGCGTGCCGTCGTCGTCGACGGTGATGTCACGGTCGAGCGTGAACCACCCCGGCACGATGTGTGCCGCCCCCATGGAACTCAGCACAGGACGCAGCGCATAGTCGAGGGCCAGCACATGGGCCGTGCTCCCGCCGGTGGCCAGCGGGAGCACGGTTTTCCCGGCCAACGCGTGCTGGGGGAGCAGGTCGAGCAGTGTCTTGAGCAGACCTGAGTAGGCGGCTTTGTACACAGGGGTGCCGATCACTATCCCAGCGGCCTGCTCGAACTGGGCGGCGGCACTGGCGATGGCCGGGTGCCGCAGGTCGGCGTCGAGGAGCGCGTCGGCGGGCAGGCTGCGTACATCCAGCACGGTCACGTCGTGGCCCTGGTCCCGCAGCCGGTGGTCGAGGTGGCGTAGGAGCCGTGCCGTGCGGGAGGAGGCAGAGGGGCTTCCGGACACGGACAGGATTGCGGCCATGAGGGACCTCCGAAGGCGGTGTGCTGATGAGGTGTCGACTGGGCGGGCGACGATCTATGCGCCTGCCGGCCGGCCGGAAGGGCGAAGGACCGGCCCAGGTGCCGGGCCGGCCGACGACGCTCGTCCCTCAGAGGGCGGGAGGGACGGCGGTTCCCGCGTGCACGGAGATCGTGACGTCACCGCCTCGGCGCAGGGTGTTGTAGATGGGGCAGCTGTCGGTGAAGAGCCCGGCCAGAGTCTCGGCCTCCTGCTGGGTCACTCCGCTCAGCCGCAGGTCGAGGCGGATGGCCGCGTAGCGGGTGGGGTCCTGCGGGTCTCGTTCATAGCTGACGTGGGCCTGCGCGTCGGTCAGGCCGGACCCACGCTCCGCGGCGTGGAGCTGGATGTTGCTCAGGGAACAGGAGGCCAGGGAGGACAGCAGCAGCTCTCCGGCCTGGACGGCCTCGGCCGGTCCGGTACGGGCGTCGGAGACGAAGTGGTTGCTTCTGGCGGTCACCAGGAGACGGCCCAGGGTGTCCGTGGTCCGGCCGGTGATGCTCACGGTATCGACTGCGGTCGTCATCGTCCTTGCTGTCCTCGTGTTTCTTGTGTTTCTCGTAGCTGTCGTAGCTGTCGTGGTTGTCGGCCGTGGCGGCGGACGGAACGGGCACGGCGGTGTGCCCACCGGGTCGGTGGATGCTCAGGCACCGTGGCGGCGGCTGCGCCAGGAACCGGCCTCGGGGCGTTCCAGGCCCAGGTTGTCGCGCAGGGTGCTGCCCTCGTACTCGGTGCGGAGGACACCGCGACGCTGCAACTCCGGAACCACCTGGCGGACAAAGTCCTCGAACGCTCCCGGAGTGTGGACGGCGCCCACGGTGAATCCGTCGCAGGCACCCTCCGAGTACCACCGCTCCATGCCGTCCGCCACCTCCGCGGCAGTGCCGACAAAGGCTCCCTCGATGCGGCCGCCATAGCGCTTCCCCAGCTCACGCAGGGTCAGTCCGTCGCGCCGAGTCATCTCGACGACCTCCTTGTAGTGGCCCTGGACGCCCGGTGCGTCCATGTCGGGCAGCGGCTCGTCGAGGGGGAGACCGGAGAGGTCGACGTCCAGGTGATAGGCGAGGGTGGACAGGCCGGCCAGCGGCGGTACCAGGTCCTCCAGCCGCTGCCGGGCCTCGTGCGCAGCCTCGGTGGTCGGGCCGATGACGGGAGTCGCCATGGGGAGGATCTTGATGTCGTCGGGGCGCCTGCCGTGGCGCACGGCGCGCGCCTTGATGTCCTGGTAGAAATCCCGGGCCGATTCCAGCGAGGCGTGGCTGCAGAAGATGACGTCCGACCAGCGAGCGGCGAAGTCCCGTCCCTTGGGAGAGGCGCCGGCCTGGATGATCACCGGGTAACCCTGGGGCGGGCGGGAGACGTTGAGCGGGCCGCGGACACTGAACCACTCGCCCTCGTGGTCGATGCGGTGGACCCGTGCGGGGTCGGCGAAGAGGGGCGCGGCCGGGTCCAGCACGAGCGCGTCGTCCTCCCAGCTGTCCCACAGCTTGCAGGCCACTTCGAGGAACTCGTCGGCCCGGTCGTACCGCTTGTCACGGTCGATGTGCCGGTCGTTGCCGAAGTTGCGGGCCTCGGAGTCCTGGAAGGAGGTGACCACGTTCCAGGCCGCGCGGCCGTGGCTGAGGTGGTCGGTCGTGGCGAACGACCGTGCCACCGGGAAGGGTTCCAGATAGCTGGTGGAAACCGTGGCGGCCACACCGAGGTGCTCGGTGACGGCCGCGACCGAGGCGAGGATGGGTGTCGGGTCGAGTCGCAGGGAGCCGAGCGCGCCGTAGCGCAGTTGGCTGTCCGTACTGTTGTCGAACCGGTCGGGTACGGACAGGATGTCGGCGAAGAACATCAGGTCGAATCTGCCCTGTTCGAGGATCCGTCCGATGTGCTGGTAGTAGGAGGCGGACAGCCAGTTCGGCTCGGCGCCCGGGTAACGCCAGCCTCCGGGCCGGCCGGGCCCTGCGGTGACGAAGGCGGCGAGGTGCATCTGATTCTGGGAGGTGCTCATCGAGGGGCTTTCTGCCGTGGCGGGTGGGCGTGGGGGCTTCTCCGGGTGCTGGTGCGGTCATCGCGGCGGCCGGGATGCCGGGCCGGCGCGCCGCGCGGCCCGGGTGTCCGGCGCCGGTTCACTTCGCGAGTTCGGTGGCGACCGTCTTCCTGATCGAGTCGAACCGGGAGTCCCGCAGAAACCCGGCCACATCGATCTTCGACGGGTAGACACCCAGAGCGTGGAAGTTGTCGGCGAGGTCCTGGGTGCTGTCGATCGCCCGGGTGTCCACCGCCGCGAGAGTGTCGGCGTTGGAGTCGGACAGCAGCTTCTTCCGGGTCAGCTCCAGGTAGACCTCGCGCTCCAGTTTCGCGGAGCCGAATCCGCCGATGCGGTCGAAGAAGTCGACGCTCTTCTCCGGTGAGCCGTTGATGCTCCGCTGGGCGTCGCGGACGGTGCGCACGACCTTCGCCACGGCCTCGGGGAACTCCTTCGCGAACGACTCACTCGCCACGTAGAAGCTGTAGTCGTACGTCTTGACGTTCGGCAGACTGCGGGCCCGATGCCGGGCTTTGGCCAGGCCGATGGCGGGCTGCCAGCTGATCCAGGCGTCCACCTTGCCGTTGGCGAAGGCCGACTCCGCGTCGGCGGCGGGCAGATCGACATACTCGATGTCGTCCAGCCGCAGCCCGGCGCTCTCCAGGTACTTGATGAGGCTGTAGGTGCTCGTCGTGCCCTTCTGGTCGGCGATCCGTTTGCCCTTGAGATCCGCCGCACCGCGGATGGCGGAGTCCTTCGGTACGAGGATCTCGACCTCCGTGCCGGGCAGGGGGTAGGCGGCGAGCGGCACGATGGGGACGCCGCCGCCGATCGCGTAGGCCACGGCGGTGGCGGTGGCGAACGAGAAGTCGACACTGCCGGCCTTGAACGCCTCCATGACGGGCAGGGAGGCGGTGAAACCCGACGGCCAGGAGACCGCCGTGCCACCGAGTTCCTTGCCGATGTCCAGGCCGTCGAACTTGTGGCGCAGTGCCGCCGGAATGCCGGTCCTGCCGTTTCCGATGACCGCGAAGCGGAGCTTGGCGGGCACTCCCGCGGCGAGTTTTTCGGTCTTGGGTGTGGAGCTGCCCTGGCCGCAGGCGGCAAGGGCGGGCGCGAGCGCGGCGATGCCGCCCAGGGTGAGGAGACGACGGCGCGAGAGCCCGGCCGGCTCGTCGGCGGAGGGACGGGAGGTGGTGATGCGGTATCTGGTCATGGTGAATTCCTTCGCGTTCAGCGAGGGGAGGCATGGATGGGAGCGGTCGGGTGAGGCGACGGGAGGACCGGCCTGCTCAGGCGACTTCAGGCGGCTTCGGGCGAGTTCGGGCGAGTTCAGGCGACGTCCGGGGTGATGGCATCGGCTGCGAGCAGCCCCTGGAGGATCTCTTCCTTCCAGGCGACGAGGCGTGGGTGGCCGCGCCGGTCCCCGCGCGGCAGATCGATCCGCAGATCGCGTCCGATCGAGCCGCCGGTCAGCACCAGAACGCGGTCGGACAGCACAAGGGCCTCCTCCACGTCATGGGTGACCAGCAGCACGGTGCGTGGCTGTGCCAGCCAGAGGCGTTCCACGAGTTGCTGCATGGCGATCCTGGTCAGGGCGTCCAGAGCACCGAACGGCTCGTCAAGCAGCAGTACTTCGGGACGGTGCAGGAGGGCACGGGCCAGGGCGACACGCTGCTTCTGGCCGCCGGACAGCTCGGCCGGCCAGGCTCCCTCACGACCGGCCAGTCCCACGGCCTCCAACAGGGCACGGGCCTCGTCCCTGCGGCCCTTGACACCCAGCAGCACATTGTCCTCGACGGTGCGCCAGGGCAGCAGCCGGTCCTCCTGGAACATCATGCGTGCCGTGGCCGGTTCCGGCCCCGCTCCGTGGAAGGTGACGCTTCCCGTGCTGGGTTCCTCCAGCCCGGCGATGATCTGCAGCAAGGTGCTCTTGCCCGCGCCGCTGGGGCCGAGGAAGGAGACGAAGGAGCCGGGTTCGACCTCCAGGTCGAGGCCCTTGAGGACCCACCGGTCGCCGTACCGTTTGCCCACACCGCCGAGGAGGAGGCGGGCACCGGACTCGGGGGGCGTCACGGGGACGGACGACGGTAGTGGGGATGCCACCGCAGGACCCTTCTTTCGATGAGCTTGGTGAGGAAGTCGGCGAGCAGACCGGCCAGTGCGTACAGCACGATGGCGAGCACGATCTGGTCGGTGCGCAGCATTTGCCGGGCGTCCTGGGCGAGGTAGCCGATTCCGTCGCTGGCGGAGATGGTCTCGGCGACCACCAGGGTCATCCAGGCGACGCCGAGGGAGTAGCGGATGCCCGCCAGGATGGTCGGCAGCGCACCGGGAACGGCGATGTCACGTACGAGGGCCCAGCGCCCCAGACCGTAGGAACGGCCGAGTTGGAGCAGTTTGGGGTCGACTTCGCGGATGCCGGTGACGGTGTTCAGATAGACGGGGAAGAAGGTGCCCAGCGCCACCAGCAGGATCTTGGGCTCCTCGCCGATGCCGAACCAGGCGATCATGAGGGGGACCAGGGCCAGGTGCGGGATGGTGCGGACCATCTGCAGCGAGCGGTCCAGGAGCACCTCGGCCGGTTTCGACATCCCCACGGCGAAACCGAGGACGAGGCCGGTGGCCGTGCCGAGGGCGAAGCCCTGCGCGATACGGCGCAGGCTGGTGAGAATGTACCGCTGGAGGTCACCGGTGGCGGCAAGGTCGGTGCCTGCCCGTAGGACCGCCTCCGGAGCGGGCAGGACCGATGCGGAGAGGACCCCGGTCCGGGCGGTCACCTGCCACACCACCAGGGCCAGCAGCGGAACGGCCCAGGGGCCGAGCGTCCGGCCGGTGCGCGGCAGCAGACGGGCGCTCCGGCGTGGGGCGGGGGGTCCGGTCGGACGTGGCGGGGCGGCACGACCCTGGGCGGAGACGGTGGCGTCGGTCGGCCCGGAGGGCGGATCCCCGTCCTTGGTGAGCAGTGGCTGCTCGGGCATGGGTCTCCCTTTCAGGAGTGGTTGTTCGGGCCCCGGCCGCCCACGGCTACGGCCCGCGCACGGGCGGGGACCTACGTCGGGCGGAGGAGAAACTCCGGCGTGTGCGGAGCGAGGGGTGCTCGCGGGCTCGATCGCCGGGCCAGGGGCCGCAGGGCATGACAAGCGAAGCGGGACGGCAGCCGCGTGCGGACTGCGCAGTCGAGGTGTGCCGCTACGAAGACTGGATCATCAGCGACAGCTGGCGCTGGAGACCCGCATGAGATCGATGTGCCGACGGCAGGTCAGCTCGCCCGCTCGCAGGAGTACGACCGCGACGACGGCCAGGGGGGCCTGACCCCGCCGTGACTGCGTTTCGCGGTACATGCCGGAACTCCCGTGGATGTGATCGCCGGCCGATCGGCCCGGCGTCCGGAGCTGCTTCGAACGTGGAACAGACCCTAACGACACCTGCATTCAAGTGCAAGCTAGTGTATACAGATGTCCTCAGTGCAGCCCCCGAGGGGCGAGGACAGAGAGGGCAGGGGAAGAGGACGTGGCCACTTCAGAGGAAGACGGACGTACGGGCAGTCACTACACCCGCATCCGGCAGAGCATCCTCAGCGGGCAGGCAGGGCCCGGCACCGTCCTGATCCCCACGACCCTCAGCGCGCAGTACAACGTCTCGCGCACCCCGGTGCGGGAGGCTCTGATCAGGCTCGAACAGGACGGCCTGGTGGAGCAGGCAACCCGCGGCTATGTGGTCCGTACCCGCACGCCGGAGGAGATCCTGGAGATCTGCGAGGCCCGTATCGCCCTGGAGTCGTCGGCCGCGCAGGCCGCCGCCCTGCGGCGGACCGAACTCGACCTGGCCCGGCTGGTCCATGTCCACGAGAGCACCGTGGCGGCCAGGGACCCCGCCGAACTGCGGGAACTCAACATGCTGTGGCACGTGGCGCTGCGCGAGGCCGGGCACAACGCCTCGATCGCCGAACTGATGGACCGGCTGGACGCCCAGTTGAGGGTGTACGACGCGCGCACCGCCCCTGCCACGGACCTCCCCGACAACCTCAGCCTGATCCTCGAAGAGCACGCCGCGATCCTGGACGCGGTGCGTCGCCGTGATGCGGCCGCGGCCCGCGAGCGCATGATCGCCCACCAGAGCCGCACCAGGGACCTGCGCATCAGCGCCCTGGCCCGGTCGCGAGGCGCCACGTCCTGACGAGAGGACCTGGGCCTCTGCCGACCTTGGCCCCGGGTGTGTCCGCCGGGCAGCGACTGCTCGCAGCGCGGTGACGGGCGATCGATCCGGCTTCTCGCCCCGCGCCGAGGGCCGACTTCGCGGCGCACCCCTTCTGGGGGTTGCTTCACACTCCGCGGCCGCGCTGCCTGCCTCGGCCACGTACCCGTCCAGCCGTCTTCACACCCGAGTTGACGGGACTCTGGTTCACCTGGTCTGCGGATCATCGGACGGCTCGGCCGTATAGATGCCGACGGCGGGCCGTAGAGCGTCGTCGCCCGCTCCTCGTCCGCTCCTCGTCCGGGACACGCACCGTCTGTCTCGATGTTTTGTCCTGCGCCGATGATGGCGATGGCCGTTCCCTGGCAGAGGCGATGGCTCTTCCCCGGCAGAAGGGGGCCAAAGCCGCCGCCGGACTCCCGCTGCACCACGCCGTGAGACGCCACGCCTGGAGCCATTGCCCAGACCAATCAGACCAGGGTATGGTTTGTGGAGTAACTGGTCCGCCAAAGCGTTGGCTGGTCGAGAAGGAGTTCATTCAGTGCGGGTGTCGCCGATCGTCTTCCCGGACCCAGAGGCGCTGGGCCGCAGGCTTGCAGCGGAGATCGCGGTCGAGATCGAGGAGGCCGCGAGAGCAGGGCGGAAGTATCTGCTCGGCTGTCCGGGTGGGCGCAGTGCCGCCAGTACCTACCGCGCTCTCGCGGATGAGGTGGCCGCGCGAGGGCTGGACCTCGGGCATGTCGTGATCGTGATGATGGACGAGTATGTCGAGGCCACGGCGTCGGGTGCGCACGGCCGGGAGTACCGGACGGTCGATCCCGAGCTGCCGCACAGCTGCCTTCGGTTCGGGCGGGTGGAGATAGTCGGGCGGTTGAACGCGGCGGCGGGAGCGGGGCGGGGAATCACCCCCGAGCGGCTGTGGCTGCCCGACCCGGCCGATCCCGGAGCCTATGACCGGCAGATCGCGGAGGCCGGCGGGATCGATCTGTTCCTGCTGGCCTCGGGAGCCGGGGACGGGCACATCGCGTTCAACCCGGTGGGTAGCGCGGTGGACTCGCCGACCAGACTGGTCGAGCTGGGCGAACAGACCAGAACCGACAATCTGGCGACCTTCCCGACCTTCGGCGGGCTGGACGATGTTCCCCGGTACGGCGTCACGGTCGGCATCGGCACCATCCGCGTACAGTCCAAGAGGGTGGTGATGGTGGCGCACGGTCGCGACAAGGGCAGGGCCGTTCACCGTCTCACCCACGCCGAGGGGTATGAGGCCGACTGGCCGGCCACCATCTTCGTCGACTGCACGCAGCCGAGGCTCTATCTCGATCAGGCGGCGGTCACCGCGTCCGCGGCGCTTGCCTCGCTCTGACGTCGCATTTCCCATCGGAATCAGTAGTGCATCACCAACAGATCCTGGAGGATCGATGGCTCGCGTAAAGATCGCCTATCTCGGCGGTGGTTCCTCGCGCGCGGCAGGGACCATGGCTTCCTTCATGCACCATGGCGAGGAGTTCAACGGCTCCGAGTTCGTGCTGATCGACCTGGAGCAGGACCGGCTCGACGTGGTCCAGAAGCTCACCCAGAACATGGCCCGCAACCAGGGTCTCGACATCACCATCACCACGTCGACGAACCAGCGCGAGGCCCTGCGCGATGTCGACGCCGTGCTCAGCAGCTTCCGTCCGGGCGGCTTCGAGGCCCGCGCGCTGGACGAGCGGATCCCGCTCAAGTACGGCGTCATCGGCCAGGAGACGCAGGGGCCGGGCGGCATGATGATGGCGCTGCGCTCGATCCAGATCATCAAGAGCCTCTGCGCCGACCTCAACGACGTCGCTCCCCGCGCCCGGATCTTCAACTACACCAACCCGGTCAACATCGTCTCCCAGGCGGTGTCCGACTACACCGACATCCCGATCGCCTCCTTCTGTGAGGGCCCGATCGTCTTTCCGCCGGTGGTCGCCAAGGCCGCCGGTCTCGACCCGGACAAGCTCAAGGCCAACCTGGTCGGCATCAACCACAACTGCTGGTCCAACGAGGCCACCTACGACGGGCAGGACGCGTTCCCCATCCTGCGCGAGCGTTACGAGGCGCTGAAGGGCAAGCCCACCGACGACATCAACGGTCTGCGGGCGCTGCACCTGGCGGTGGCGATGGAGTCCATCCCCTCGGACTACTTCAACTACTACTACTTCCGGGACGACATCCTGCGCGAGCGGCAGCTGGCCGAGAAGACCCGCTCCGAGATCATCATGGACGCGCTGCCCGGCTACTGGGAGCACTACCGCGAGCAGGCGAACTCCGACGCCCCGCAGCTGGAGCAGGAGCGTTCTCGTGGCGGTATCCACGAGCTGGAGCTGGCCATCGACGCGATCAGCGCGTACTACAACGACGCCCCGATCCGTCAGCCCTTCAACATCACCAACACCGAGGGCTGGCTGCCCGGCTTCGAGGAGTCGACCGTCGTCGAGCTGTGGGGCACGGTGGACGGCAAGGGCTTCCACCCCGAGAAGCAGAAGCCGCTGCCGCACTCCGTGCTCGGCATCACCCAGCAGCTGGCCGAGTACCAGATCCTCACCGCCAAGGCCGGCTGGGAAGGCAATGTGGCGGACGCCGTCCGCGCCATGATGTCCAACCCGCTCGTGCCGTCGCTGTCCGTGGCCGAGGCGCTGTACGCCGAGATGGCCCACGCCCAGCGCGCCTGGCTGCCGGAGCGTCTGCTGCCGTGATCCAGGCGCAGACGGCAGGTTCCGCGTCCGCTCTCTTCCTGGGAGTGGACGCGGGTAACAGCAAGACCGCCGCCCTGGTGTCCACCGCCTCCGGTGAGGTGGTGGGCGCCGGGCGTTCGGGCTGCGGGGACATCTACGGGGCGCCGACCCCCGAGGCCGCCGTGGCCGAGGTGCTCGCAGCCGTACGGGAGGCTCTGGCCCAGGCCGGGGCGGACATCCAGGACGTCGCCAGCGCGGCCTTCCGGCTGGCGGGAGTCGACTGGCCCGAGGACCGGACCTACTGGGACCAGGCTCTGACGCGCCAGTGCCCCGGTGCGCTGGCCGGCCGCAGCATCCTCAACGACGGCTACGCCGCCATCCGGTGCGGCGACCCCAGTGGCATCGGTATCTCGGTGACCGGAGGCACGGCAGCGGCGATCGCCGCTCGCGGGCCCGAGGGCGAGCTGTGGGACATGGGCTGGTGGGGTCAGCACGGGATGGGCGCCACCGGTCTGGCGAACGAGGCGTTCCGGGCGATCTTCCTGGCCGAGCTGGGACTCGGGCCGCAGACTGCCCTCACCGAGGCCCTGCTCGCGCACTACGGCAAGCCCACGGCGGAGGCCCTCAACCACTGGCTCACTCGCCGGCATGAGCCGGCCAGTCACCGGGAGCGGACCAGTTGCGCACGCGTGGTCACCGCGGTGGCCACGGCAGGCGATCCGGTGGCCGCGGCCATCGTCCACGCCCAGGGAAGCCACTTTGCCCAGTATGCCGAGGTGGCCGCGCGGCGCACCGGCCTGATGCGGGCCGGCCGGCCGGTGAGCGTCGTACTGTCGGGCTCGGTGCTGATGGCACCGGACTCCCCGGTCGCCGAGGCGCTGCTCGCGGAACTGCCCGCGCATCTTCCCGGCGCGGTGCTGCACCGCAGCTCGTTGCCGCCGGTGGCGGGCGCGCTGCTGGACGCCCTCGCCGATGGGGGGACGGCACTGGCGGACCCGGCGACGGCCGATGCCGTGGTGGCGGACGTGACCAAGAGCCTGCCGCCCCGGGAATTCCTCGCCACCTGAGAGCTACTACCTGAGAACTACCTGAGCGTCACCCGAGACGCGGCCGCCCCGTCCTGCGGGCCGGGGCGGCGTCAGTCGGACGCGATCGGCCGGAACAGGTCGGCCTGGAAGCGGTAGGCGTCGCTGCGGTAGACCATCTTGCCGGCCAGTACGGGGGAGCCGTCGACGGCGTAGGTCAGCTCCTCGCCGATCAGCACCGGGTCGCCGGGCTGGACGCCGAGCAGATCCGCTATGGCCTGGTCGGCGGCCGCCGCCCGGACCGAGTAGGAGCTGCGGGCGATACGCACCCCGCACTCCTGCTCCAGGGTCTCGTACAGTGAGCGGTCGGTGAGGTCGGTCTCGGCCAGCTGGGGCGCGAGCGCCAGCACCACGAGGCTGGAGTCCACGCACACCGGCACCCCGTCCAGGCTGCGCACCCGGCGCAGGTCCAGAACAGGGGAGGCGGGCGCGATGGCCAGCTGTTCGGCCTCCTCGAAGACCGCCGACCGGATGCGCTGGTGCAGTACCTTCGACTGGGGTCGCAGCCCGCGGGCGCGGGCCATCTCGGAGAAGCTCTGCAAGGTGCTCGGCGGTTCACCGACGACATCGCGATGGACGAACCATCCGCGTTGCGAAGAACGTTCCAGTACGTTCTCCTCAGCGAGCTGGCCCAGGGCCAGGCGCAGAGTGGAACGACTGACCCCGAGTGTCACGGCGAGGTCCCGCTCGCCGGGCAACCGGCTTCCGGCCGGGTAGACCCCGCGACGCAGCGCGTCGCTGAGTCGGCGATACGTCTGCTCGACGGCGGCCCCCGTCTTGGTGTCCTCCACGCTCGTCATAACGCCCAGAGTACCAAAACTGGTCTGCCGAGACGAACAAACAAACCAGCTAACAACATCTGGACTAAGTGGTATGACTGGATTTAGGCTCACCGTACCCGAGCTCCAGGGCACCCCTTCGAGGACAGGAGACACCGTGGTCTCGCGCAGCAGAAACCGACGGATCATCAGCGTATGCGTCCCTCTCATGGCGGCAGGACTGCTTGCCGGCTGTGTGCCCGGCACCAGCGGAAACGGCGTCGCCAACGATGCCGGGTCGGGCGCGGTCGCGACCGACCCGGCCAAAATGGGCAAGGTCACGCTGCGCATGCTGGACTCCTTCTCCGGCGGCAGCGACAACGCCTGGATGTCGGGCGTGGTCAAGGCATTCGAGGAGAAGTACCCCAACATCACGATCCAGCGGACCTCGCTGGCCTGGGGCGATGTGATGGCCGCCCTGCCGCTCAAGCTGAAGTCCGCCAACCCGCCGGACATCGTTCCGCCCAACAACGGCTGGCAGTCGATGGGAACCCTGGTCCAGGGTGGGCTGCTGCTCAACCTGGACAACTACGCCAAGGCATATGGCTGGAAGGGGTCCTTCCCGCAGTCGATCCTGAGCGAGCACGAGTTCACCACCGACGGCAAGCAGATGGGCACCGGCTCACTGTTCGGCACCCCGGTCGCCCGGGCCTCGGTGATCGAGGTCTACTACAACCGGGATCTGCTCAAGAAGATCGGGGGTAAGGTCCCGCAGACCTTCGCCGAGTTCGAGGACCTGCTCGCCAAGGCCAAGTCGGCCGGCCTCACCGGGGTCACGCTGGGCAACTCCGACCGGAACGGCATCACCCAACCGCTGTTCTCGCTGATGAACGCCTTCGGTGAGCAGAGCAAGATCTCCGACTTCATCTACTCGAAGGGCGACACGAAGATCTCCGAGACCGGCTTCCCCAAAGCGGTCTCCACGCTGAAGGAGTGGTCCGACAAGGACTATCTGACCAAGGACTACGCCGGCGTCGCCTCGGCGGACGCATCCCAGGCCTTCGTCAACGGCAAGGGGCTCTTCCACTTCAACTACTCCGGCTCGCTGCCGCTCAAGCCGGGACAGTCCAAGACGTTCGGCTCGTTCGTGCTGCCCCGCTCCGACAGCGGCAATCCGGTGGCCACGGCCTCCGCGGCGGCCAACTTCTCCATCGCCGCGAAGTCCAAGCACGCCGACGCCGCCGCGGCCTTCCTCGACTTCGTGGCCAGTGAGAAGGCGGCCGAGCTCGCCGTCAAGGAAGAAACGATGCCGCTGCTGCACTCGGTGAAGGCCCCCGCCGGGAATCCGCTGTTCTCCGACGACGTGGCCATCTCCCAGCAGATCTCGGAGCATGACACGTCGGTGCCCTACCTGGACTGGGCGACGCCGACGTTCTACGACACCATCAACACGGCCATGCAGAACATGCTGGCCGGCAAATCCGCGCCGAGCGCGGTGGTCGCCGCTGCCCAGAAGGACGACGCCGGCTTTGTGAAGACACTGAAGAGGTAGCCGTGGCCACGCTCAACGAAAGCCCCGCCGCAAGCGCCGCACCCCCCGGTGCGAGAGCGTCCCGTACACCGAAGCGTGCACGCGGTGCCCGGACGTCCTCGCACCGGAACCGGCGACGCTGGCTCGGTCTGGCCTATCTGGCTCCCGCGTTGGTGATCTACGCGTGTGTGGTGCTGGCACCCGCCGGGCAGGGACTGCAACTGTCCTTCTACCACTGGAACGGGGTCACCGGGGCCACCTGGGCCGGGTTCGAGAACTACACCGGCTTCTTCCGCGACCCGACGCTGCGGCAGGCCATCACCCACACCCTGTACTTCATCGTCTTCTTCTCCTTCCTGCCGATCGTGCTGGGGTTGACGAGCGCGGCACTGACCGCACGCAAGGACGTGCGCGGCGCCGGTGTCTACCGCTGGATCATCTTCCTTCCCCAGGTGCTCACCCCTGCCGTCGCCGCCGTGGTGTGGAAGCGGCTCTACGCTCCGGACGGCCCCCTCAACTCCGTGCTCTCCGCCTTCGGCATGGGCGGTCTGACCCGGGGCTGGCTGGGCGACTTCACCTGGGCCCTGCCCGCTCTCGGACTGGCCGGGACATGGGGGGCGTTCGGGCTGTGCATGGTGCTGTTCGCGGCCGGAGCGCAGAACATCCCGAGTGAGCTCTACGACGCCGCGCGGATGGACGGCGCGGGACCCGTCCGGGAGTTCTTCACGGTGACCCTCCCCGGCCTGCGCGGACAACTCGCCGTGGTGCTGACGCTCACCCTGCTCGCCGCGATCCGGGTCTTCGACATCGTCTGGCTCACCACGAAAGGTGGCCCGGGAACATCCACGATCACCCCGACCGTGGTGCTCTACCAGCGAGCCTTCACCAATCCGGACGTCGGCGCGGCCTGTGCCATCGGCGTGGTGCTGGCGGTGGTCTCGATGATCGTGTCGCTGGTCGTGGTCAAGATCTCCGAAGGTGACGACTGATGATCTCCAAGTGGGAAAAGGCGTTCAACTACGCCTTCCTGACCCTGCTGGCCGCCGCGGTGCTCTTCCCGGTGGCCTGGATCCTGGGTGTCGCGGTGAGCCCCGAGATCTCCGGCACGCTGGACCTCGGCCATCTGCAGTGGTCCAACTTCACCGAGGCATGGCGGCAGGCCGGCTTCACCCAGTTCCTGAAGTCGAGCCTGATCATCACCGGTACAGCGGTGACCATCTCGACCGTGCTGGCGATCCTCAGCGGCTACGCCTTCGGTGTGCTGGGGGTGGTGGGGGAGAAGGTGCTCTTCCCGGTGCTGCTCCTCGGGATCATGATCCCGACGGAAGCGATCATCGTCCCCCTCTACTACGACTTCCAGTCCGGGGGACTGATCGACACCTACCAGGGTGTCATCCTCGCCCACGTGGGCATGGGAGTGAGCTTCGGTGCGTTCTGGATGCGGGCGGCTTTCCGCGCCGTGCCGTTGAGCATCGGAGAGTCGGCCCAGATGGACGGGGCCAGCACCTGGACCACGCTGTGGCGCATCTACATGCCCCTCGTCCGGCCCGCGATCTCCACGTTCGTGCTGCTCAGCTTCATGTGGACCTGGAACGACTACTTCGTCTCCCTGATCCTCGTCTCCGATCCGGCCCACCAGCCGATGACGCTGGGTCTTGGCGCGTTCTCCAACCGCTACTTGGTGCACGTCAACCTGCTCGCGGCGGCCGCGGTGCTGATCTCCGTTCCCGTGGTGGTCCTGTATGTGTTCTGCCAGCGACAGTTCATCCGAGGCATGCTGAACGGAGCGGTCAAGGGCTGAGAGTCTGGAAGGGCTGAGAGGCCAAAGGGGCTGTTGCCGCAGCCCCGCACTCACGCGATCACCGGCCGGACCGGACACGAGGCCGGCGCCGTCCGGTGTCCGCGGCCCTTGACCCCACGGAGCCGCCGGACGGCACGCATCCGTTTCTGTCTCAGCCACACAGGCAACCTGTCCGGCACAGCCGCATAGGAAACCTGTCGCACTCATCGAATGACTTCGGAATGAACATGTTCAACGGCGCCCAGCGAGGAGAACACCGCGTGACACAGGCAGACAAGGCACGGGAGGCGGCCGTCGAGGCGGCCCTCGCCAGGCTCGACCTGGACACGAAGACCCGGCTACTGGCCGGGAAGGACCGGTGGTCGTTGCCACCCGTCCCCGAGATCGGGCTGCGGTCCCTGGTCATGTCGGACGGCCCGATCGGCGTCCGGGGTGTGCGCTGGACCGCCGAGGAAACCTCCGTCGCGCTGCCGTCCCCGACCGCGCTCGCCGCCACCTGGGACCCCGAACTGGCCCACCGCGCGGGCGTGCTGCTCGCCCAGGAGGCCCGCCGCAAGGGCGTCCATGTGCTGCTCGCCCCCACCGTCAACCTGCAGCGCTCGCCGCTCGGCGGCCGTCACTTCGAGGCCTACAGCGAGGACCCTCTGCTCACCGGCCGGATCGGCTCCGGCTATGTGACCGGGGTGCAGTCCGGCGGGGTGGGCACCACCGTCAAGCACTTTGTCGCCAACGACGCCGAAACCGAGCGTTTCACGGTGGACAACCAGGTCTCCGAACGCACCCTGCGCGAGCTCTACCTGGCCCCCTTCGAGGCGATCGTCGAGAACGCCCACCCCTGGGGCATCATGACCGCCTACAACGCGGTCAACGGCACGACCATGAGCGAGCACCACTACCTCGTCAATGAAGTGCTGCGCGGAGAATGGGGCTTCGACGGTTTCAACGTCTCCGACTGGACGGCCGCCCGGGACACGGTGGGGGCGATCAACGGCGGCCTGGACGTGGCCATGCCCGGCCCGCAGACCGTGTACGGCGAGGCCCTCGCCCAGGCGGTCCGGGACGGAAAGGTTGCCGAGGCCACCGTCGACGAGGCCGTCCGCCGGGTCCTGCGGCTTGCCGCGCGGGTCGGCATCCTCGAAGGCGCCGATCCGGTCGTCGCCGAACCGCCCGCCCCGGTCGACGGCGACGCCATCGCCCGCGAGATCGCCCGGCGTTCCTTCGTCCTGGTCCGCAACGAGAACGACGCTCTGCCCCTGAAGGCGAACGGCACGGTGGCCCTGATCGGTGCCGCCGCCCGCGAGGCCCGCATCCTCGGCGGCGGCTCCGCCACCGTCTTCCCGGCGCATGTCGTCTCCGTGCTCGACGGCCTCACCGCCGCGCTCCCCGAGGGGACGCTCAGCTACGCGCTCGGCGCCGACCCCAACACCGAACTCGTCCCCGCCGGGCACGGCTTCCGACTCGATGCCGTCTGCCGCGATGCCGACGGCACGGTCCTCGGCAGCTGCACCATCCCCAACGGGCAGATCCACTGGGCGCCTTCCGATCTCCCTCAAGGTGTCTCGCTCGACCGTCTGCACAGTGTCGAACTGACGGGCACGTTCATCCCGCGCGAGAGCGGCCTGCACACCTTCGGTATCAAGGGGAAGGGCGGCTACCGGCTCACGATCGACGGAGCGACCCACTTCGACGGCGTCCAGGGCCTCGACACGGACGACCCCTTCGCCGGCATCTTCAGCGCCGCGATTCCCCGCGCGGAGGCCGAACTCACCGCGGGAACACCCATAGACGTTTCCCTCACCTACTTCGTCGCGTTCCCCGAAGGATCCGTCAGGGACGACTTCACCTTCACCCTGGCCCACCGAGGCCCGCAGCGTGACCCCGACGAACTGATCGCCGAGGCCGTGGCGGCCGCCCGCGCCGCCGACACCGCGATCGTCGTGGTCGCCACCACCGACCGCGTCGAGTCGGAGGGGTTCGACCGCAAGGACCTGGATCTCCCCGGCCGACAGGACGACCTCGTGCGTGCCGTCGCCGCCGCCAACCCGAACACCGTGGTGATCGTCAATTCCGGCTCCCCGGTGGAACTGCCCTGGCGCCAGGACGTCGCCGCGGTCCTGCTCAGCTGGTTCCCCGGCCAGGAAGGCGGCGCCGCCCTCGCCGACGTCCTCACCGGAACCCATGAGCCCGGTGGACGGCTGCCCACCACCTGGGGCTCCCTGGCCGACGCCCCGGTCACCCAGGTGGTCCCGGAGCACGGCCAACTTTCTTACTCCGAAGGGGTCTTCATCGGCCACCGCGCCTGGGACAGGGCCGGCCGCACGCCGTCGTACGCGTTCGGCCACGGCCTGGGATACACCGAGTGGACATACGAGTACGCCGAGGTGCACGGCAACCTCGTCAAGGTCCGCGTCCGCAACACCGGCGATCGGGCGGGCCGCGAGATCGTACAGGTCTATCTGGCCTCGGCGGACCAGCACACCGACAGGCCCGCGCGGTGGCTGGCCGGTTTCGCCGCGGTGGAGGCGGGGCCGGGCGAGACCGTGGAGGCGGTCGTCGACCTGCCGCGCCGCGCCTTCGAGATCTGGGACGAAGCGGACCACACCTGGTCCTTCGTAAAGGGCGTGTACGAGGTCCAGGTCGGCCGCTCGAGCGCGGACCGCAGGGTCACCGTGACGGTCGACGTCTGACCGGGCGTCTCCACGATCCGCCCCGGTCCGGGACCTGACCCCCGGACCGGGGCTCGTCTTTGTCCGGTCGCCCCACGAGGCGCGGGCCCGTCCTCCGACGGAACATGCCCCGGGCAGGAATGACACGAGTGTGACCGCCGCTTCCCAGGAAGCGGCGGTTTTGTCATATCCCGGTCCTCACAAGAACCGCCGCCCACCCGCGTCGGGACAGGGACCGTTGCACCAACCAGGCAGAGCCGTACACTCCCGTAACCGAATGAAGATCGGCTAGAAAGATGGTATGCCGTCAGAGTTCGACCGAGGAGACTACAAGGCTCATCAAGGGGTCGAGTGCGGTGTACACGTTCAAGGCACCGAACTCTGGCCACGTGCATGACAAGTGCTTGTTCTGCTGTGAGGTGACCGTCCTCGCAGCGGCCATGAACGGGTGGCTGTGACCAGCACATCCGATATACGCCTGGGGGAACAAGGTGAGATCCATCAATGAGCGCGTCCCATCCGGGGCGCCACCACTCTTCCTGCCCGCCGGGATTTCCCTGCTCGACGACAGAGGCCAGGAACCGACGGGCAGGCGCCGGACGTCGGGCGTCGACGATGCGGCCATGCGTCAGGCGAGTCGACGGCGCAGTGATGCCGTGGCACTCCTGGAGGCGCGGATCGACCTGATGGCGGCGGCCATGGTGCGCGCATACCAGGCGGAGATCAGCCCCTATGGGGAGATCACCGATGAGTCGCTGCTCAGCGACGTACGCGAGGTGTCCGCGGACACGGTGCGCTGCTGCCTCGCGGCGATGCGGACCGGGCAGCTGCGGGATGAGGAGTTGGTGCCCCTGACGGAGGGTGCCCGGCGTCGCGCCATGCAGGGCATAGACCGTGAGGCAGTGCTCCGTGCCTACCGGATCGGGGCACGGGTGCTGTGCGAGGAGATCGTGGGCACACTCGCCGTCGGCCGGACCGTCGCGGAACGTGACATAGGGGCGATGGCGGCCTGGGTGCTGGAGTTCGCCGATCGGATCAGTGCCGCGTGCGCCGAGGCATACTCCGACGAGGTCGCGCGCATGAGCCGCGCCCCGGAACAGCAGCACCGTTCCCAGCTGTTCGACGCGGTGCTCGCCGGTACCTGGGCCGAACATCACCGGCGGACCGATGCCTTCGCCATCCCGCACTGCGTGGCCGTCGCCCAGGTGCGGGCGCCGGCGACGTTCGCCGACCTGGAGGCCATCGGCCGGGCGATGGTGGGCCAGGCGGGCGCGTTGTCCTGGACCGTACGGCACCGGAGCGTGGTCGCGGCGCTCGAACTGCCCGACCATGCGGGCAGGGCACATCTCGTACGGTGCCTGAGACAACTCGCCACGGGCGAGGTGCTGGGCTTTGGGCTGGGGCACACGGCGGAAGGCGCTGCCCAGACGCGGCAGAGTTACGCCGAGGCGGTCGACGCGCTGCGGACCGGCATGGATGCCGCGCCGCACGGCGGTGCCCAACTCGTGCATGACTACCATGAGTTGGCTCCGCTCATCGCGATGCTCGCCGCGCCTGAGCGGGCTCAGCGATTTGCCGGCGCTGTGCTGAAGCCGCTGTCGCCGATGATGGACCGTGAGTGGGTGCTGCCCACCATCGACGCGTATCTGTCGCGCTGGGGCCGGCTGAAGGAGGTCGCGTCCGCGCTGGGGGTGCACCAGAACACGGTCAAGTACCGAGTCAGCGAACTGCGACCGTTCCTCGATCTCACCGCCAGCAGCGGCGACCAGGCCGCCATGCTTCTGCTGGCCGTGCGTGTTCACGCACACCTGTCCGCCGCGGCCTTCGATACCGCTGACGGTGGGAGCGGTATGTCCGCGCGCCGCGGTCCCGGTCGATCGGCGATATAGGCGGCAGACGGCCCGGGAGCCAGCATGCAGGCACGACGGGACCGTGCCTGCTCTGGCTCCGTGAAGGCTCTCACCGGACATGCCGCGGGTACCGACGTGCTGGCTCGTGCGTGCTCGATCCGCGCTCCAGGAGGCCGCGGCCAGCCTGTTCTCCATGATTGAGCAAAGAACCTGCTATGGCCGCATCCGGCACGGCCTTGTCCGAATTCTGCATTTAACCTCGCTGACCAGCTGCTATGCGCGCGCCCGTACCCGTATACGGCTGTGGCGGCCAAAGGGTAAGGCGGCTACTGGTCGAATCAAACAAGTTGCCCGCCCTGGTTTGGCTCACGGGGACGAGGCGTGATCACCTTCCCGGCGGATACTGTTGCGACCGCAAGGTTCACACATTAACCCCCCCTCCTCTCCTCAATGGCGCGCGATGAATCGGCCCGACCCCGTGTTTTTCCGGTCGTACCGTCGAGTGCCTGGACAATTCGGTCGGCAGCCCTGGCGAATCCGGACAGTACGGAATACCCAGAACAGTCAGCTGCCGACCGGGCAGAAGCGCATCGCAACCGTTCACTCATGGCACCCCGTCCACCGTGCTGACCTGGTGGTATGGGGCTGTCATGGCCTCCATTCGATATCGAACATCTATGGCCCGCAAGCGTAGATAATCTCGCCCGAGCCTCCTTGGACCTCACTCTTTCCGCCGCGAGTCGGCCCTCGCCACCCCACCAATCGATAGGTACCTGGAGAGAAATGAGCAACGCCCAGAAGTTCGCGGTTGTCGGACTCAATTGCCGACTGCCCGGCGCTCGCGACGTAGGGGAGTACTGGTTCAACCTTAAAGCAGGTGTGGAGAGTATAGCCACCTGGTCGCCGGAGGAGCTGCTCGACGCGGGCATAGACCCGAAAAAAGTCCATGACCCACGTTATGTGAAGGCGCGGCCGGCCTTCGCCGACGTGGAAAAGTTCGACGCGCGATTCTTCCGGTTCACGCCCCGGGAAGCCGAGATCAGGGACCCGCAGCACCGGTTGTTCCTGGAGGTCTCCTACAGCGCGCTGGAGGACGCGGGATACGACCCCTTCTCCGTCCCCGGGCGGGTCGGGGTGTTCGCCGGCAGCGCCCCGAACGCCTATCAGGCGCAGAACGTCAGCCATCACCCCGACCGCATCGAGTCGGTGGGGCAGATGGCGGTCGCCATCGGCAACGACGTCGACTACCTCGCCCCCACGGTCTCGTTCAAGCTGGGACTGGGCGGCCCGAGCGTGAACGTGGTGACTGCCTGCTCCTCCTCCCTCGTCGCGGTCCATCTGGCCTGTCGTTCCCTGCTGAACGGTGAGTGCGAGACCGCGGTGGCGGGCGGTGTCGAGGTGGAGCTGCCGGTCGTGTCGGGCTACTGGTGGAGCGAGGGAGGCATCTACTCCAAGTCGGGCCACGCCCGGCCGTTCGACCACGAGGCCGACGGCACGGTCTTCGGTACGGGCGTCGGTGCCGTGGTGCTCCGTCGCTACGAGGACGCCGTACGCGACCGCAACCACATCTACGCGGTGATTCTGGGCTCGTCCACCAACAACGACGGCGGGGACCGGTCGGGTTTCACGGCGCCCAGCATCACCGGCCAGCGCGCACTGATGCGGTCGGCGTTCGACGCAGCGGGTGTCGATCCGTCGACGATCGGGTACGTGGAGGCGCACGGCACCGGCACCCTCGTCGGTGACCCCATCGAGGTCACCGCGCTCAGCGAGACGTTCTCCGCCTCCGAGGAGACCCATGAGCAGCGCTGCCTGATCGGTTCGGTGAAGGGCAACATCGGCCACATGGGGCCGGCCGCCGGTATCGCCGGTCTGATCAAGGCGGTGATGGCGGTGCGCGAGGGCGTGGTGCCCCCGCTGGTCAACTTCACCAAGGCGAACCCGAAGATCGAGTTCGAGAGCACGCCGTTCCAGGTCAACACCCAGCTCGCCGCCTGGCCGGAGCGCCCCGGCAAGCGCCGGGCGACGGTCAGTTCGTACGGCGTGGGCGGCACCAACGCCTTCGCCATCGTGGAGGAGGCACCGAAGTCCCGTCCCGGCGGCCGCACCCGCCCGTGGCAGGTGCTTGCGCTGTCGGCGCGGACCGAGAGCGCCCTGGAGGCCGCGGCGACCAATCTGGGTGAAACCTGCACGCAGGCGGTGGGCAGTTGGAACGGCCGTGACCTCGCCAACGCGGCCTTCACCCTGGCCACGGGCCGTCAGCAGATGCGGCACCGCCGGGCGATCGTGGCCTCCGATGTGGGCGCCGCCGCCAGGGTCCTGACCGGACGTGACGCCAAGAATCTCGCCACGGTGTTCACCGGCGAGGCCCCCAAGGCTGGCAAGGCCGAGATCGCGCCGGTGTTCGTCTTCCCCGGCCAGGGCTCGCAGCATGTGGGCGTCGCCGCCGACCTGTACGGCTCGGAGCCGATCTTCACCGCGGAACTCGACCGGGTGGCAGAACTCCTCCAGGAGCAGATCGGCATCGACCTGCGGGACGTGGTGCGCGACCCGGAGACGACCGTCGACGTCGACCAGACCCGGGTGGCGCAGCCGCTCCTCTTCGCCATCGAGTACGCGCTCGCCCGGCTGTGGCTCTCCTGGGGCGTCCGACCGGCCGCGATGATCGGCCACAGCGTCGGCGAGTTCGTGGCCGCCACGCTCGCGGGGGTGTTCTCGCTGGAGGACGCCGCTCGCCTGGTCGCCGAACGCGGTCGACTGGTGCAGGAGATGGAGCCCGGCGGGATGCTGGCCGTGCTGGCCGCCGAGGACCAACTGGGCCCGATGCCGGACGGTGTGTCGGTGGCGGCCACCAACGCGCCCGAGGTGACCGTCGTCTCCGGGCCGCAGGAGGCGATCGACCTCTTCGCCGCGCAGCTGGACGAACGCGGCCTCAACCACCAGGCGCTGCACACCTCGCACGCCTTCCACTCCGCGATGATGGAGCCGGCGGAGGCCCCGCTCCTCAAGCTGGTGGCCGACACCACCCGCAACGCTCCGTCGATACCCATCGTGTCCAATGTGAGCGGGGACTACTTCACCGACGAGCAGATCACCGACCCCCACTACTGGGCGCAGCATCTGCGCAAGCCCGTCAGGTTCTCCGAATCGATCACCCGGCTGATCGAGGACGGGCACACCGTGTTCCTGGAGGTCGGCCCCAGCCAGGCGCTCACGGGGCTCATCCGGCCGCGCGTGGCGGCCGTCGGCGGCTGCGCGCTGCCGTCGCTGCACCACGAACGCCGCCCGGTGCCCGACGGCAGGGTGCTCGCCTCCGCGGTCGCGGAGCTGTGGTGCCGCGGCGTCGAGCTGGACTGGGACGCCTACTACGGCCACGAGATCCGCTGCAAGGTCGCCATGCCGACCTACCCCTTCGAGCGCGAGACACACTGGCTGCCGCGCCCGTCGGACGCGGAGTCCCAGGCGGCGCGGTCCGGCGGCAAGGAAGCCGGCGAAGACGGCCCCTCCCGCGCGTACTCGACCGACCCGCTGCAACTGTTCAGGCCCCGCTGGGTCGAGAAGCGGCGTCCGGAGGTCACCGCAGGTGTGGGGACAGGCCGTCGCTGGCTGCTGTTCGTCACCGGTGAACCACTGGTGGACCGGCTGGTCAGCCGACTGCGGCGGGCGGGCGAGACCGTGATGACCGTAGCCGCCGGCCGTGAGTTCACCGAGGCCGGACCGGGGCGGTTCCTGGTGGACCCGGGCCTGAGCGACGACTACGACCGGCTGCTCAAGCAACTGCGCGACGAGGACCGGCTGCCGGACCGGGTACTGCACTGCTGGCTGCTGGACTCGCCCACCGGCCTCGGCGACCAGGCCGTGGCGGCCACCCAGGACCGCGGCTTCTACAGCCTTCTCGGACTGACCCAGGCGTTCGCCAGGCACGCCGAGGGCCGGGCCGTCCACATCGACGTGATCTCCAGCGGCGCCTTCGACGTCACGGGCGACGAGGAGTTGGAGCCGCAGCGCTCCACCGTTCAGGGCCTCGGCAACCTGATCCCCCAGGAGATCTCCGGGCTCTCCTACCGCCATATCGACCTGCGGGCGAGCGCCGGCCATCCGGTCCGGATCAGCGACGACACCCTGCTCCATGAGCTCATGGCGGAGCCGACCGACGACAAGGTGGCGCTGCGCGGCCACAAGCGCTGGGTCTGGAACTACGAGCGCATCGATGTGCACTCGGTCGACGAGGTTCCGGCCCTGCTGCGCGAACGCGGCGTCTACCTGATCACCGGCGGCCTCGGCGGAATCGGACTGGCCGTGGCCGAGGACCTGGCCCGCCTCGCGGCGGCACGCGTCGTGCTCACCGCGCGCAGCAGCTTCCCCGACCGGTCGGAGTGGGACACCATCACGGCCGAGGCACCGGCCGAAGACCCCCTCGCGAAGCGGATCGCGGCACTTCGCCGTATCGAGGCGCTGGGCGGCGAGGTGATGGTCCTTCAGGTCGACGTCGCAGACGAGGCCGCGATGCGCACTGCCGTCGAGTCCGCCGAGGCGGTCTTCGGCCCGATCAACGGAGTGCTGCACTCGGCCGGTGTGGCGGCCGGCGGCATGATGGTGGTCAAGTCGCGCGCCGAAGCGGAACGCATCATGGCACCGAAGGTGAGCGGCGTCCTCACGCTCGACCGGATCTTCGAGGACCGCCTGGACTTCCTCGTGCTGTTCTCCTCGATCTCCTCCGTCGCCACCGACTTCGGTCTGTCGGACTACGGATCCGCCAACGCCATGCTCGACACCTACGCCCAGTCCCGGGCCGACGACTCCACCCATGTGGTCTCGGTCAACTGGGGGCCGTGGTCGGAGGTGGGCATGGCGGTCGACACCGCGGCGAACGCGCCCCAGGCGTTCCGGATGCTCCAGGGCGACGCCGTGACCCCCGCCGACACGGCGGCCGGCGCGGCCGAGCACGCCATCGACCACCCGCTGGTGTCCCGACGGCTGCCGGCGGAGGACGGCCGTATCGTCTTCGTCACCGATGTCGCGCCCGGATCCCACTGGGTGATCAGTGAGCACCTGATCGGAGAGACCCAGGTCTGGCCCGGCGTGGCCTACCTCGAACTGGTGCGGGCCGCCTACCAGGAAGCCGTCACGGTCCCCGACGACTGTGTGGTGGAGATCTGCGACGTGCTCTTCCAGGGGCTTCTTGAGATCACCGCACCCAGGAAGCTACAGGTGACCTTCGACCCGGCCGACCGGACGACCCAGGAATACGAGTTCACCGTGGCGGCCGGCGCCGCCCCGGGACAGCCCGAGGGCTGGACCGTGTATGTGCGCGGCCGGATCTGCCTCGGAAAGGCCGAAGCCCGTACCGTCGACATCAGCCGGCGCTGGGCGGAGGGCGCTCCGGCGGAGCGCTACCCGGTCGCGGTCACCATGGACTACGTGCCGGGGGCCGAGACCGGTCTGAACTGGTGGGTACGGTTCGGCAAGCACTGGGAGGGGGTCATCAAGGAACGGCGCACCGCCGAGAACACCACCCTGGCCGAACTGTCCCTCGCGGCGGAGCACGCGGACGAGACCGGTACCTACGTCCTGCATCCGTCACTGCTGGACTGCGCCACCGTCCTGGTGCTCGATCTACGCGAGTTGCTGGCCCCGGGCATGTCGTTCCTTCCCTTCACCTACGGAAAGCTCACCGTGCACGCGCCGCTGACGGACCGGGTGTTCAGCGTGGTCAGGCACAAGAGCGAGCCGAGCAGCGCCATGCAGAGCTTCGACATCGACCTGGTCGACGCGGACGGCCGGGTGCTGGTGGAGATCGTCGGATTCGCGGTCCGGATGCTCAACGCCGACCGGCCCTTCGAGGGAAACAGCCAGCCGAAGGCGGAACTGAGGGCCACGTCCGGGCCCGCGTCCGCCGCCACCGCGGCTCGTGCCGACACCGACGCCTATGCGGGCCTGCGGACCGAAGCCGGGCTGCTGGCACTCCGGCAGATCCTGGCCGAGCGCCTCGGGCCACAGGTCGTCGTCCTCAATGAGGACCTGGGTGCCAAGCTGGAGCGGACCAAGGCCCTGACCGGCGAGATCCTGACGCGCACGCAGACCTCGCTGGCCTCCGGGGCCGACGGGACCCGCAAGGACCGAACCGCCGAAACCCCGAAGCCGGACGCCGACGCCGACGGGCACGAGGGCGGATCCGTGGTCGCCACCCTGCTCGACTTCTGGCGGGACACCCTCGGCGACTACGCCCTCGGTATCGACGACGACTTCTTCGAGTCCGGCGGAAACTCGCTGGTCGCGGTACAGCTCGGGGCGCGGATCCGGGCCCACTTCGAGATCAGCCTGCCCATCGTCGTCCTCTTCGACCACCCGACGGTGGAACTGCTGGCCGGGGCGGTCGAGAGCGAACTCAAGCACAGGGAAGGCCGAGCCGACTCCACAGCGAACGCCGCGGTCAACGGCACGGCATGAGCACCGCGCACGCCGGATCCGCAATCGAGACACCTACCCGCCCCTCTTCAGGAAGCATGTAATGGACTGGACCAGAAAGCGGGGGACCGCGACCGACGCGGCGGCGGCAGGACAGCGGCCCGAAGTGCGCGACCAGGACCGGGGGACATCCGGTGCGGCGGGTTCCGACGCCGCACCGGGTCCTTCCCGGCAGCCGCTCGCCGAGGGAACCGCGATCCGGGTGCCGGCCGGTATCGCACAGGGTCGGTTCTGGACACTGGAACACACCAACCCGGACGAATTCGCCCTGCATCTGAGCGGGTTGCTCCACTTCGTGGGGACAGGTTGGCAGCCGGACCGGATAGAGGCCAACATCGTCCGGCTGATCGAGCAGCAGCCGTCGCTCCGTACGGTCTTCGAGGAGACCGACGGGGAGTTGTGGCAGATCGTGCTCCCCGATCTGGCCCCGCCCTTCCAGGTCGTACAGCTGCCGACGTCCTCCGGTGCGAGCGAGTCACGGATGGCCGAGGCCGTCGAGACCGCGCGGCGACTGGCCGACGAACCCTTCGATCTGCGCCACGGACCACTGTTCCGGGTCGCCATGATCGTGGTCGATCCCAACGAGTTCTTTCTGCTGGTGACGCTGCACCACCTCATCAGTGACGGCTACTCGATGTCCGTGGTGGGCCACGCCGTCATGCTGGGCAGCTCGGGGCCGTTGCGGTACACGTTTCTCGAACACGCCGAGCGGCAGCGGGCCATGCTGGCCACCGGCGGCTACGACAGGGAGGTGGAGCACTGGCGAGAGGTGCTCCGCGACGCTCCACCGGTCACGACCTTCCCGCTGGACCGGCCACGGCCCGCCACCTGGTCTCCGGCCGGGGCCATGCTGACCGAGCGGGTCGATCCGGAGGTCAGCAAGCGGGTCCATGCGCTCGCGGCCCGATCCCGGCGTTCTCCCGGCGCGGTCATGGTCGCGTGCCACCTGATCGTGCTGGCCGGCTGGAGCGGCCAACGCGATGTGGTCACGGGCATCGCCACGTTGGGGCGTTCCGCCCCGGGCAGTGACGAGGTCATCGGCCTCTTCCGGAATTTCGCGCCCATGCGCTGGACCGACACCGCAGAAAGCCGGTTCACGGATGTGCTGGAATTCGCTCAACGTGCGCTCTACGACGCGTCGGACAACTCCGAGATGCCGATAGCCGCCCTGAGCGCCGCGCTGGAACCCGACTCTCCGAAGGATCGCTCCCCGGTCTTCCAGACGCTCATCAACCTCCTGGTGGTCGACGACGAGGACTACTGCCTGCCGCCGCCCACGCGGTTGAGCGCCTGCTCGCTCGACATGACTCTGCACGTCGAGGAATGGTTCGGCACGTACTACCTCACCTGGATGTACCCCAGGGCGATCCTCGACGCCGAATCCGTCGCCAAGTTCAACGCCACGTTCCACACAGTGCTCCGGCAGGCCGTGGCCACGCCGCAGATCTCCACGGAACAGTTGCTGACCCTGGTGCGTGACGTGGCACATGACTCCCGTCCGAAGGCTCCCAGCTCATGACCGAACTCAGTGAGGCCGGCGTCACGGTCGACCGCCACGACAACGTGCCGCACCAGCGTGAGGTGATGCTCATGGTGGAGAACGTGGCCAAGGACTACAGCAGCGGTCGTCGCACCCTCACCCAGCGCCTGCGCCGGGCGCCGGACCAGCGGACAACCGTCCATGCCGTGGACGGGGTCAGCCTGGCGGTCGGCCGGGGCGAGGTGCTGGGGATCCTCGGCCCGAACGGGGCGGGCAAGTCGACGCTGGTGCGGATCATCGCCACCCTGTTGACGCCGACCCGCGGCTCCGTCCGCCTGTGCGGGGTCGACGTCCTGGCGCAGCCCCGGCAGGCCCGGCGTCACCTGGGGGTGATGCTGGCCGGTGACCGGGGCGTGTACTGGAAACTGACGGGCCGGGAGAACCTGGAGTATTTCGCCGCGCTGCACTTCGTGCCCCGGGACCAGATCCGGCGCCGGGTCGAGGAGGCGCTGGAGGAGGTACGGCTCACCGACAGCGCGGACGACTATGCGGAGCGCTACTCGACCGGTATGCGGCAGCGTCTGTGCCTTGCCAGGGCTCTGATCCACCAGCCCGAGGTACTGCTGCTCGACGAGCCGACCTCCGGGCTCGACCCGGTCTCCGCCGTCGAGTTCCGGCGGATCGTACGGGGCCTGCGCCAGCGCGGCGCGGCCGTCCTGATCACCACCCACGACCTGGCCGAGGCGGAGGACCTCTGCGACCGGATCGCCATCCTGGACCACGGCACCATCGCGTTCCAGGGTGACGTCCCCGAGGCGCTGACCCTGGTTCCCGGTTCCAGTGTGCTGGCGCTGGAGGTGGACTGCGGGACGCGGGACGCGGCGAAGGTGGCCGACTGGCTCACGGAGTATTTCGACGCGGGCCTGGTGGAGCAGCACGAGCGGACCGTGCGTGCCCGGCTGTACTGCGAGTCCACGACCGACCTCATGGAAGAGGTGTCCACGGTGCTGCGCGCCGAGGGGCTGAAGCCGGTGCGGGCCGAGGCGACCCGTGTCTCCCTGACGGACGTCTTCTTCTCCATCACCGGCAACGGACGCGCCGGGGGTGGCCGATGAGACCGCTCGGTGACCTGGGCCTGCATGCCTGGGCGCTGGTGGCCGCCGCCAAGCGTGAGTGGCGCGTCGCACGACGCTACCCGGACGTGCTGATCAGCGCCATCGTCTGGCCGGCCGTCACCCCGATCGTCTTCGTCTTCCAGGCGCGTGCCTTCAGCGGCGACAAGGCCGGGAGCGGGGCGGGCGGGCTGCTGCCCGCGAGCACCGCTCAGCTGGCCGTGTTCCTCTATCTCGGCTGGCTGGTCGCCGCCTGGTTCGGGCTGTTGCTCACCGAGTCCAGTGCCTCGCTGGCCGGACAGCGGGTGCAGGGCTCCCTGGAGACCACCCTGCTCTCTCCCGCCACCAGGCTGACCCTCCTGTTCGGGCCCGCACCGGTACTGATCGTCACCGGTCTCCTGTCGTACCTCGCGGTGATGCTCAGCCTGGTGTGGGGCTTCGGTGCGCATGTCCCGCTGTCCTCCGCGCTCGCGGGCGGCGCGGTGCTCCTGCTGGCCGGACCGGCGCTCGCGGCGATCGCGGCCGTGGCGGGCACCACCACGCTGTTCATGCGTCGTTCGGGCGGGTTGGTGGACATCGCCCGCGCGGTGTCGGTGGCGTTCTGCGGTTTCACCACGCCCATGGCGATCCTGCCGGGCTGGGCCGAGCGGATCGGTCGTGTGCTGCCGCCGACGTGGACGGTCGACGCCCTGCGCAACGCCGTGTTCGGCGTACCTTCGCAACCCGACTGGCCACGGCTGGTGCTGCTGCTGTCCGGGACGTTCCTGGGGGTGGCCCTGCTGTCCCTGGCGGCCTTCGCCGTCGGCGAGCACCGCGGCCGCCGGGCCGGGACCCTCGGTGGAGTGTGACCTGTGCTGATCCGTATCCTCGCCATCAATGTCCGCAAGGACTTCCGCATGGTCATGGGCAGCCCGCTGGCATTTCTGAACATGACCGCACTCAATCCGCTCTACCGGCTCATTCTCCCCAGCTATCTGCTGGCCAGTGCCTTCCTCACCCACGGGCAGGCCCTCGGTCTTGCGGACATCACCGGCTCGGTGGAGTATCAGGGCTTCATCTTCGTCGGTGCGTTCATGAACATCCTCATGGTCGGAGCGATCACGGGCACCTCGATCATGTTGAGTGTCGAACGCGGTTCGGGCGCACTCGAACAGGCATGGACTACGCCGAGCAGCCGGGCCGCCGCCGCCGTTCCGGTCGCGGTCAGCGCGTTGGCCATTTCGTCGATCGGTGCGGTCTCCTGTCTGCTGCTCGGCGTGGTCGCGTTCGACGTACGTGTCGCCTGGACCGCGGTGTACGCACTGCCCGCCGTGCTGATCGGGGTCGTCGGCATGGTCGGCATCTGCTATCTCGTGATGGCCGTGCTGCTGGTCATGCGGCAGGCGCGGGCCCTCCTGGACGGGTTCGGTTTCTTCCTGGGACTGCTGTCCGGGAACATCTTCCCGGTCACCGTGCTGCCCGTCCCGTTGCGGCTGGTCTCCGATGTCCTGCCCAGCACGTACGCGATCGACCTGGTACGGCACTTCGCGCTCGGCAGCCGTCCGCTGCTGGACATCCGCTGGGAGTACCCCCTGCTGATCGTGTGCTCGGCGGGGCTGCTCGGCCTCGGTGTGCTCGCCTTCACACGCGCGGAGCGCCACATCTCAAGGACCGGTCAGCTCAGCCAGTTCTGACCCGCCCGTGCCCGGCCGACCACGTCCCGCTCCGGCGGCTGCACACAAGGAAAGACCCGGAGTGGACACAAGCGAACGGCAGCGGACCCCGGCTTCCGCTGCAAGAGACCGAAAGACGACAATCATGGTGAACCCAGGGCCCATTGCCGCGCTTGAGTCAACCGACGAACTGCGGGACAGGCTCGCGCACAGCGCGTACGTCCGGTACCAGGTACCGCCAGGCGTCAAAGCCCCTCAAGGGGGACACATGTGGGCCACGTCGAACGCGGCGGCATCCACGTTCACAGGAGAGCGGCTGTTGGTCCTCGGAGACCCCCAAGGTGCCGTCGACCTGCTCCTCGGTCTTCTGGACGCCTGGCCGACGACACTCGGCGACGGTCCCGAAGAGGTGACCCTGCCACGCGACGCACACCTTCTGCTGCCGGCCCCGCTCAGGCCCGAAACGGCCCGGCACTGGGCCTACCGCTGGCTCAGCGTCGCACCCGCTCTCATGGCGGACGAGGACCAGGTGCTGGAACTGCGGTTCACCGACTCCCGGCTGCCCGGATTCCTGACCGAACACCATCCCACGTACGAGATCGCTCCCGGTACGCCGAGCATCGTCCGCTGGGCCGGTATCGAGGACGACGACGGAAACCTGATCGCCTGCGGCAGTCATCAGCGCACCGAATTCACCGGGTTTCCGCACCTCGGATCCATCGCCACCGCGACACCACGGCGCGGGACCGGGCTCGGCGCGGCGGTCACCGCCTGGCTCAGTCGTCGGGCCATCGACGAGGCAGGGGTGTGCACGCTCATCCACCCCTCCGGCAACACCTCGGCCGCCCGCCTGTTCACGCGGCTCGGTTACCGGACCGACGACAGTTACACCACGTTCCGTCTGCATCGGTGACCAACCCGGCGGTATGTCGGCGGGCCGGAACCTCACTCACAGGAGCAGCATTTGTGAAGGCGTTGGTCAAGGAGAGGGCGGAGCCGGGGCTCTGGCTGAGGGACGTTCCGGAGCCGGAGATCGGCCACGGTGACCTACTGATCGAGGTCCAGCGGACCGGGATCTGCGGCACCGACCTGCACATCCGGTCCTGGGACGGCTGGGCGCGGCAGGCGATCCGTACGCCGCTCGTCCTCGGGCACGAGTTCGTCGGCCAGGTCGTGGCGACCGGCCGGGACGTCACCGACATCCGCATAGGGGACCGGGTCAGCGGCGAGGGCCACCTGGTGTGCGGCAGGTGCCGCAACTGCCTGGCCGGGCGCCGCCAGTTGTGCCGGGCCACGGTCGGCCTGGGCGTCGGCCGCGACGGGGCGTTCGCGCAGTACGTGGCCCTGCCCGAGTCCAATGTGTGGGTGCACCGGTTCCCCGTCGATCTCGATGTGGCGGCGATCTTCGATCCGTTCGGCAACGCGGTGCACACCGCGCTGTCCTTCCCGCTGGTCGGCGAGGACGTGCTGATCACCGGCGCCGGGCCGATCGGTCTGATGGCCGCCGCGGTGGCCCGGCACGCGGGCGCCCGCAACGTCGTCATCACCGATGTCAGCGAGGAGCGTCTGGAGCTGGCCCGCAAGCTGGGGGTGAGCCTCGCGTTGAACGTCTCGCACGCGTCGATCGCCGACGCGCAGCGGGAGTTGGGGCTGCGCGAGGGCTTCGACATCGGCCTGGAGATGTCCGGGCAGCCGGAGGCCGTGCGGGACATGATCGCCAACCTGACGCACGGCGGCCGGATCGCGATGCTCGGTCTGCCGTCCCAGGAGTTCCCGGTGGACTGGGCCCGGATCGTCACCTCGATGATCACGATCAAGGGCATCTACGGCCGGGAGATGTTCGAGACCTGGTACCTGATGTCGGTGCTGCTGGAGGGCGGCCTCGACCTCGCCCCGGTGATCACCGGCCGGTACGACTACCGCGACTTCGAGGCGGCGTTCGCGGACGCGGCCGGCGGCAAGGGCGGCAAGGTCATCCTCGACTGGACCGCGTGAGCCGCAGAACACGCAACCGCACACACACGGGAGCGCCCCGGAGGGAGGCGGGCATGCGGAGTGTGACGCCGCTTGTGCAACCAAGTCGCGCATTGCCTAGGGGTCTGTTCAGCGGCCCGTAACTTCGCGGGGTGCGGGGACTCATCCGTGGTCCGCACTCTTGCGGTGCGACCGGCGGTGCCCCGCCGCCCAGATCCCGTAAGGAACACCCCTATGTCACGCCACCTCCGCCCCCATGCGCTCGCCGCTGCCGCCCTGCTGCCCCTGGTGCTGACCGCCTGCGGCAGCAGCGCCGCAGGGGACGCCTCGTCGTCCGACAAAGGGAACCCGGGCACCCTGGCACTCGCGATCGTTCCCTCCGAGGATTCCACCTCGACGGCCCAGCACTACAAGCCGCTCATCAAGCTGCTCGAAGACGAGACCGGTAAAAAGGTCGTGCTGCAGAAGGCGACGAACTACGCCGCTGTGATCGAGGCCCAGCGGGCGCACAAGGCCCAGATCGCGGTCTACGGGCCCCTGTCGTACATCATCGCCAAGAACAGCGGCGTGGGTCTGGAACCGGTCGCTTCCAGCGTCCTCGCCAAGGGTGACGCCCCCGGCTACTGGTCGTACGGTTTCACGCGCAGCACGACGAAGGACGTCAAGAGTCTGTCCGACTTCAAGGGCCGCAAGGTGTGCTTCGTCGACGAGAACTCCACGTCCGGCTACCTGTACCCGCACGCGGGGCTGCTCAAGGAGGGGGTGAAGGACGACTCGTACACCAAGGTGATGGCGGGCGGCCATGACGCGTCCGCGCTCTCGGTGGCTCGCGGGAACTGCGACGTCGGCTTCTCGGACAGCACCATCGAGGAGCTGCTGATCAAGCAGGGCAAGCTGAAGAAGGGAGAGCTGAAGCACGTGTGGAAGTCGCCGCTCATCCCCGGCTCCCCGGTCGCGCTCTCCACCGACCTCGACAGCAAGCTCCGTCGGCAGCTCACCGATGTCTTCACCAAGAAGGCCAACGCCGACTATCTGAAGTCCAAGGGCTACTGCAACGGCGACGACTGCCGCATCTACGGCTACTGGGGTTACGCCCCGGTCAAGGACTCCGACTACAAGAGCGTGCGCGATGTGTGCACCACGACCGGGGACACCCAGTGCAAGGCGGGTTCGTGACGGCCCTCGGCACCGAGACCGGTGCGCGGGACGGTCATGCCCAGCCCGTGATCCGGCTCACCAGTCTCACCAAGCGGTTCGGTACCGGCGCTGAGACCCGACTCGCCCTCGACCAGGTCTCCTTCGATGTCGCGGGCGGCGAGGTGGTCGCCCTGCTGGGCCTGTCCGGCTCCGGGAAGTCGACCCTGCTCGCCCAGCTCAACGGGCTGCAGCGGCCCACCTCCGGCACCGGCACCGTACTCGGCACCGACCTGGCCGGCAGCGGGGACGCCGGACTGCGGGAACTGCGCCGGCGTATCGGGTTCGTCTTCCAGCAGTTCCACCTGGTGGGACGGCTCACGGTCCTGGAGAACGTCTGCACCGGTGCGCTTGGTTCGCTGCGCGGTCCCCGGCTGGGCCTGTTCACCTACCCGCGCGCGATCCGCGAGCGCGCGCTGGACGGGCTGGAGCGGGTCGGCCTCGCCGAGCACGCCTTCCAGCGGGCTGACACCCTGTCCGGCGGTCAGCAGCAGCGCGTCGCCGTGGCCAGATCCCTGATGCAGCATCCCGAACTGCTGCTCGCCGACGAACCCGTGGCCTCGCTCGACCCCGAGTCCGCCGCCCAGATCATGCGGCTGCTCAGGGACGTCGCCGACCAGGGCCGCCTCACCGTCCTGTGCAGCCTGCACCAGGTGGACCTGGCCCTGTCCTGGGCCGACCGGATCATCGGGCTGCGCCGGGGCCGGGTGGTGATGGACGTCACCACCCGCGATATCGACCGCGCGGCCGTGATGCGGCTGTACACCGAGGTCGGCGCGGATCCGGCACCCCCCTCCGGCGCGGTCGCACCCTCCACAGGAACGAGGTGAGGCGTGTCCGCCATCGACCAGCGCCCCCCGCTCGCTTCCACAGCCGCCCCCGGCGGCCCTGCCACCCGGCGGACCCTGGCCCGCCCGGGCGGCGCGGGACTGGCCGCCGGGCTCGCCCTGCTGATCTGCCTGGGCGGCGGCGTCTGGGCCTTCATCGGCCTGCGACTGAACATCGCCACCTTCGTCGACAGCGCGGGCAACGCCGTCGACTTCTCCAGCCGGATGCTCCCGCTGGACTTCCCGCCCGCGCCGGAGCTGTTCGGCCTGCTCTGGCAGACCCTGGCCGTCGTCATCTCGGCCACGGTCCTCTCGGTCGTGCTGAGCGTGCCGGTGGCCCTCCTGGCCGCCCGTAACACCACGCTCAACGCGCCCTGCCGTGCGCTGGCGCGCGCGGTCATCGTGCTGTGCCGCGCCGTGCCCGAGGTCGTCATCGCCATCGCCGCCTTCCGGGTGTTCGGCCTGGGCGGCATGACCGGCGTGGTGGCCCTCGGCCTGCACTCCGTCGGCATGGTCGGAAAGCTCACCGCGGACGCCATCGAGCAGATCGACGAGGGTCCGCGCACCGCGCTCAGGGCGGTGGGTGCCGGCCGGCTCCAGCAGATCACCGGTGCCGTACTTCCCCAGGTGCTGCCCTCCCTGGTCGCCACCGCCCTGCACCGCCTCGACATCAACCTGCGTGTCTCGGTGGTGCTCGGTTTCGTCGGCGTCGGCGGCATCGGCTACAGCCTCGCCAACGCCGTCGCCCGGCTCGACTACCAGCGCGCCATGGCACTCGCCCTCGTGGTGCTGCTGGCCTGCCTCTCCTTCGAGGCGGTCTCCGGGGCCATCCGGCGAACCCTGCTGCCGGAGGTGACCACCCGCTCCCGCCGTCCGCGGTGGCGCGGGTCGAAGACGCCGACGCCGGCCGTGACCGTCCCGGTGGTTTCGCCGGCCGTGTCCCGTGCGCCCCGGTCCACGCCGCCGCACGCGGGCGAGGCCGCCGCCGGACCGCGGACCAGCCCGCCGTGGAGCGGCGCACGCGTGCGCCGTACGGTCTGGCTGGTCCTGACGGTGGCGCTCGTCGTGGCCTCCGCCGTGCGGTCCGGCTTCTCCTGGCAGTCCCTGACCAGCGCCCTCGGCTCCTTCCTGCCCACCCTCGGCGACTTCCTGCCGCCCGGCACCGGCGGGATGGGCGGAACACTCTTCGAAGACCTGTGGGTGACGTTGCAGATCTCGCTCGCCGGCACGCTGATCGGCCTGGTGCCCGCCGTGCTGCTGGGTGTACTGGCGGCGGGCAACGTGGTGGGCTCGCCCCGTGTGGCACGGTTCTTCAGGGCCGTGATCCTGGGCGTGCGGGGCATTCCGGAACTCATCGTGGCGATCGTCTTCGTCGTGGTCACCGGCCTCGGCCCGGTCGCCGGAGCACTGGCCCTGGGCATCGGCTCCATCGGGCTGCTCGGCAAGCTGGTGGCCGACTCCCTGGAGGAAGTGGAGCCAGGACCCGTCCGGGCCCTGCTGGCCACCGGCGCCCGGCGGCACCAGGTCTTCTTCGGCGCGATCCTGCCGCGCGCCTGGCCCGCCCTGGTCGCCCACCTCCTGTACCAGCTCGATGTCAACATCCGCTCGGCCACCCTGCTCGGCATCGTGGGCGCCGGTGGCATCGGCTACGACCTGCTCAACGCCGCCCGGGTCCTGGAGTTCGGCGTGGTGACCACCGTGGTGCTGATGGTCCTCGCCGTCGTACTCCTGGTGGAGGGCCTCGCGGTATGGGTACGGAAGGTGTATGCCTGACGCCCTCCGTGCAGGCCCGTGGAGGCCGCGCCGACGAACGACCCGCTCTGTCCCGGACAGAGCGGGTCGTTCGTCGTTCTCCGCCTCCCACCACCTGCGCCGCCGGGCCGCGCCGTCGCAGCGCCGTCGGAGCGCGGCCGGAACGGCGCAACAAGTGTTCCCGTTGTTCACTTGCGCGCAGGCGACCGATGGTGTGGGGACACTTGTACGGACAACGACGGGGTTCAGAGTCGATGACGTGGCCAAGAAGAGCAGGTACGCAGAGATAGCCGCGGTACTCGCGGCCGAGATCGCCGACCAGCCCGCCGGTACACGCGTCTCCAGCGAGCACGAGATCGCCGCGCGCTTCGCCGTCAGCCGTGCGGCGGCCCGCGCCGCGCTCCAGGAACTGGAGGGGCGACTGTTGGTGCGGCGAGTCCGCGGCGCCGGCACATTCGTCAACCGTCCCATCGACTACTTGCTGTCGCGGCGCCAACCGCCGTCGGGAAGCCGAACCATCGAGGAGGCGGGCGGCGTGCATCGCCGCGTGGTGCGGGACGTACGCCGGGTCGGCCTCAGCGAGGAGCACGCCGACCGGTTGCAGCGCAGCGAGGGCAGCCCCGCCCACCTGCTCATCTCGCAGACCTACCTCAGCGGCATGGTCAGCAGTTGGACCCAGGCGTGGATTCCGGTGGACGTGCTGCCCGATCTCGGCTCAGCGGTGCGCGCTGTGGAGTCTCTCGATGTGATTCTGCGGCAGATGTGCGGTGTTGTGCCGGTGCGCGCCTGGTGCCGGGTCAGCAGCGTGCTGCCCCCGCCGGAGGTGGCAGCGGAACTGGAGGCCGAGCGCAGTGGCCCGGTCTGGCTGCTGGAGAGCATGAGCCGGGACTCCGGCACCGGAGCGCCCCTGATGTGCAGCGAGTCCTGGTCACGCCCCGACGCTCTGCGCATCGTCGTCGAACTCGACGACCTCGGCTGACCGCCTGCCCGGGCCGGGGACCCACCCGCCCGCCGGCCCGGCCGCATCCCGCCACGCCACGGCCGCGACGTGAGCAACGCCTCACACCCACGGCGACCCCGTAAGGAAATCAAGGAGAACACGTGTCTTCGACACCGACTCGTGAACGGCGCTGCGAACTGCTCGCAGCCGCCGCGCACGAGGAGATCGTCCCGCTCGCCGAACGGCTCCTGGCCGACGGCAGCATTCCCGAACCCACCGTCCTGAAGGGCCCGGAGACCGGCATGGCGGTCCTCCAGGTGCGCGAACCCATCGAGGAGACCCGCTTCTACCTCGGTGAAGTGCTCGTCACCGAGTGCTCGGTCGATGTCGCCGGGGTGCCCGGATGGTGCATGCGGCCCGGCGACGACCGGATCGCCGCGCTCGCCGGAGCGGTCCTCGACGCCCTCGCCGCGACCGGTGGCCCCGCCACCGCCGAGATCGACGCCCTGTGCGCCGCCGTTGATGAGCGGCGGGCCGCGCAGGACGCCGCGGAGTGGGCCGACGTCACCACCACCACCGTCGTCTTCGAGGAGCTGACGTGACCGACCGAGCGGCCGGCACCGCCCCGGCCCCCGCCCACCGCGCGCCCATCGGCGCCCCGGACGCGCAGCGCGTCCGCGCCCTGCGCCGCACGTCCCAGGAGTCCCAGCGCGACTTCACCGCGCTGCTCGATGTGCTCGCCCGGCCCGGCCGTATCCGCCAGCTCACCGTCCCCGACGCGGCGCCGGCCGCCGCCGTCGCCGCCTGCGGACTGATCGACGTCGAGGTCCCGGTGCACGTGCTGACCGGCCCCGACCCGGACGTGGCGGCCTGGGCGGAGGCAGTGTACGCCGCGACCGGCGCCCCGCGCGCGGAACTGCCCGACGCTCGTACCGTGATCGCGCTGCGCCCGCTCACCCCCGAGGACATCGCCGCCCTGAACCGTGGCACCCCACTCGACCCGGAGACCGGCGCCCGGGTCTTCGCCCAGGTGGACGCGCTCGGCGGCGAGGGCCCGCACGACACGGAACTCCTCCTGACCGGGCCGGGCATTGCGGACGGCACGGAGCGGCGTCTCGCGGTGCGCGGGCTCACAGTGGCCGCAGCCACGGCGCTCGCGGCGGCCAACGCGGCCTTCCCCCGCGGTATCGACCTCTTCCTCGCCGCCGCCGACGGCTCCGTGGCCGGGCTGCCCCGCACCACCCGGGTGCGGCACCCCGAGGAGGTCTGACATGGGGTACGCCGGAGTACGCGGCGGCCAGGAGGCCATCGCCGCCGCCGAACGCCTCATCCAGCGGGACCGGTTCGGCGGATCCAGCCGGTGGCTGGAGCTGGAGCAGATCACCGGACGGCTGGGACTGGCCGTGGACCGGGTGATGGGCGAGGCGGGGCTGTGGGCTCCGGAACGCGCGGCGCGCGCGATCCGGCAGTCACGCGGCGACCTGCTGGAGGCCGCGCAACTGCTGCGCGCCCACCGTTCGACCCTGCCCCGGCTGGCCTACGGCTCGCCCGTCCCCGCCGCCGCGCTGCGCCCGGTGCGCCGGATCGCCCCGGCCCACCGCAATCCGCCGGGCGGCCAGGTCCTCG